>CAJZJY010000055.1 GCA_916050055.1 uncultured Streptococcus sp. | reverse complement strand
ATATCAAAAAATCATATAGATTTTTTTTTATATATCATATATAATAATACACGTAGATAAGACCGAAGACTTTAGAAGAGGAGGACATCGACGTATGGTTACATTATATACATCACCTAGCTGTACATCTTGCCGTAAAGCTCGTGCATGGTTAGAAGAACATAACATCGCGTACACAGAGAGAAACATTTTTTCAGAACCATTAACAATTGACGAAATTAAAAACATCCTTCGAATGACAGAAGACGGAACAGAAGAGATTATCTCAACTCGTTCAAAAGCATTCCAAGAGTTAAAAATTGACTTAGATGAAGTTCCATTAAATCAATTGTTCTCATTAATCCAAAACAACCCAGGATTACTACGTCGACCAATTATGTTGGACGAAAAGAGATTCCAAGTAGGGTACAACGAAGACGAAATTCGTCGCTTCTTACCACGTGAAGTTCGTGCTTACGAATTAGATATGGCACAACGCTTAGTTAACTTTTAAAGATCAAAAGCCTTGATGATTCAGGGCTTTTTTTGTACCCGAAATTTACTGAATTTTGGAAAAGTTTGGAAATAAATATTCATAAGCGAAAAACAAGCACCTCAACTTGAGGTGCTTGTTTTCTTATAGTTCTTTATAGTAATAAACAGCTAGTTGTGTACGATCTCGTAGCTCTAACTTTTCGAGTAAGGCAGATAAGTAGTTTCTTACCGTTCCTTCGCTGAGATACATCTTCTCGGCGATTTCTTTATTGTTGAAACCTTCTGCAACGAGGTAGAGCAGTTCATTCTCACGCTCGTTTAAATGGGCACTCGATTTCTTCTCAAAGGTTTTCTTCACTGGCATTTCAATCGTAGAGTCATAGACGATTTGTCCATTCATCACTGCATCAATCGCGGGAAGAATTCCTTTAATATGTTGCTTCAATAAATACCCTCTGCAGCCAAGGGAGAGTGCTTTTGTAATATACTCGTCGTCTTGGAAGGTCGTTAGGAACAAAATCTTCGCTTCAGGAAAGTCTTTTAGAATCGTTTCTGCGGCTTCGATTCCGGTAGTAGGTTCCATCCGAATGTCCATCAAGACTAAGTCCGGTTGATGAGTGATGTACAGTTCTACCGCGTCTTTGCCGTCCTGCCCCGTTCCGACCACTTCAATATGGTCTTGAACAGATAGAATCGTCTCGAGCGCTTGAAGCACTAGAAAGTCGTCATCGACTAGAATCGTTTTAATCATGTTTGACCTCCTGTTTTGGGATACGGATAAAGATGTCATATCCGTTTTTTGTTTGTAATGTCATAATCCCTTTATGTTTCTCCACCAGTTCTTTCATCATTGTGAGACCCATTCCCGGGGTGTCGTTACTCGTCTCATTCCCATTATCTTTATATTGAATCGTGTAGTAGTTGTTTTGTTCTAGTAAAAATAATTGCAGTTGATTTCCGTTTGAATACTTCATAAAATTCGTTGCCATTTCCTTACAAATAGTAAGAATATCGTATTTCAATCCGATTGGAATTTCATCTGAAATCGTATTTTGATAATTGACTTGAGCCTTCTCTTCAAGAGGGTGAAGAATCTCGTCCATTTTTTGAGAAAGTAGGAAAGAGTCATCGTAAAGCTGATGAATCGTCGTTCGGATTTCGTCCATCCCGTTTTGAAGGATGCCAGAAACTTGTTCTAATTTCTTTTCAACAACCGGTTCATTGGTGATAATCTGTAAGGCTTCTAGTTGCATAATCGAAGCACTCAGCGTATGTCCAATCTGATCGTGCAAGGCGTGAGAGATGCGGTTACGTTCCTTAAGCGTTGCGACTTCCATTTGCTTCAAGGTTTCCTCTTGGCTAAATTGTTGCCTTTGTAATAAGCGAAGTCGTTCATGCTCTAAGTCGTCTTGAATATGGTGACTCTTCGTACGGAATTCTTTATCATAGCGACTACGTAAAATAACGTACGTTCCGATAACGCTTAGGATTAATGTGAATAAATCTGGTCGCAGTAAAAGGATGATGCCGGCAAAAGCTCCTGGCAGCCCAAATAGTTGGGCAGCATGCATGATGAAAATGGAAAGATACAATCCCGTTTCAGGATAGAAGATGCATAAAGCACCAGATATCACTAGTGAAATGCGTTGAATCCAACTATTTTCAAACACTTCTATAGATAGAGAAAGAATAAAAATACAAAGACCTAAAAATATCGTAAAGACTTCTGTTTGTTGTCCCATTAAATAGATACTAATCAAAATAAAGAACATTAACTTCTCTAAAAACGTGCGCACACTTCTCACCTCCAAAGCTCTTTCTTTCAGTTTAGCCGAAATAGGGAGAAATATCTAGCTATTTATGACAAATGTCATATACAACTAACGACATTTGACACTAGTTTGTGACATGCGTGGTCGATATACTAAGAGTGTAAAAACAATTAATGAGGTGAGGACATGGAAAATAGTATCCAAGTAAAGAGTCTTGTAAAACGTTACAAAGACTTGATGGCATTAAATCATTTTGATATTGAAATTCGTAAAGGAGAGCTTTTAGCACTTCTTGGACCAAACGGCTGTGGGAAGACAACAGCGATTAATAGTATGTTAGGATTCTTAACCTTTGATAGCGGTGAGGTAACCGTTTTAGGAGAGAATAAGTTCCCGTTATCCACTAAAGTACGACGTGAAATCGGGATTGTACCACAGGATTTAGCGTATTTAGAAAATTTAACAGTCGAAGAAAATATTGATTTCTTCTGCGGATTGTATGTTTCAGATGCAAAACAACGAAAACAATATGTACAAGAGGCCATCGAATTTGTAGAACTACAAGAGTTCCGCAAGTTTGTTCCAAAGAAATTGAGTGGTGGGTTGAAACGCCGCTTAAATATCGCTTGCGGTATCGTGCATAAGCCAAGCTTAATTTTCTTCGATGAACCAACTGTTGCGGTAGACACACAAAGCCGTTCGTTCATCTTAGAAGGGATTCGCAAACTGAATGAACAAGGAAGCACGATTATTTATACAACTCACTACTTAGATGAAGTGGACGGATTAAGTGACCGCATCGTGATTATGGATAAAGGAAAGAGCATTGTTTCAGGAACTTCGCAAGAATTGAAGAAATCTATCGCGACTTCTGAAATTATCCAAGTGGAACTTTCAACCGTTCCAACTGAAGAACAAGTGGCTCGCTTAAAACAAATTCCACACGTTCTTGTATTAGAGCATCATAAAGATCATTTGAAATTTAACTTCGAACAAGGGACAAATCACTTACTTCACGTAGCAAACATTCTAGAAGAATTGAACTTAAGCTATGTTCGTTTATACAGTGAACAGCCAAGCTTAGATGATGTGTTCCTTGCATACACAGGGAAAGGACTTCGAGATTCATGAAGACATTCTTAAAGCTATTTACGTATTTATCAAAAGACGCCTTAAAAGATTTTTCATTCTCGTTTTGGGTGTTACTCTATCCGATTATCTTAATTTCACTCTATTTCGTATCCTTTTCAGGGATCATGAATCAAGACATGGGAACAGTTCGAGTTGCCATGACAGGCGACAATCCATATCGCCAGGTGTTTGAACAAGCCGGAGATTACTTCGAGATTATTGATGTGGAGTCAGAGGAAGCAGGGAAAGCACTCGTCACAGAGGATAAAGCAGACGGATTTCTTGAGAAGAACTTAGACGTGGTAGTTAGCCAATCGATGGGGATTCCTCAAAGCGTGTTGAAAAATGTAGCGACTCAGATTAAACAGGTTCAAAGCCTTGGACGAGGCGCAGCATCTATCGACTTTAACAAGAGCTGGGTGACGCAGGAGACAACCGATGTCAGTCAAGGGACGATGTTATTTTACACAGCGATTGCCAGCTTCACGATGTACTCGATGTTTAGCGGTGTCGTTTGTGCAGCTTACTTAAACGGAAACTTATCGCCAATTGGGCGCCGGATTATGGGCAGCCCATTTAGCAAAGGAAAACTCATTATCAACTGCTTTATGATTGGTTTATTACTCAATATCGCGTCAAACGCAATCATGCTGGTCTATACGACACAAGTATTGAAAATTAATCTATTTGCAGATTGGGCAGGAAGCCTCCTTCTCATGTTGCTAGGAAATGTATTCGGAATTGCAGCAGGGCTTCTTATTGGAACTAATCAAAAACTAACCATTCAGGGAAGAATTATCTTCGCGTTAATTACAAACCTCGTCCTTTCAGCACTTGCGGGAATGATGGGAACGGCAATGAAAGGATTTGCCAACACCTTTATGCCAGGATTTAACCAATTTAATCCGGTCGCATTAATGGTTACAGGATTTTATCAATTAAATCGCCTTGTAGGCAGTGCGGAGCTTGGTAGAACCTATTTATTACTTGGCGCATACTCACTAGCAATTCTAGGATGTGCACTATGGAGATTAAGGAGAACACGTTATGATAGTCTATAAATATTTTCTAAAACTGGCTTATCGATTAAAATCATATGCGATTATTTTCCTAGTCATCTTTATGGCAATGGGCCTTTCTCAAGTGCTAGGAAACAACGAAGTCACTGGTTTCAAAGATACTCAATATAAAGTCTTGATTAAAGACGAATCAGATGGCAGTAGCGAAATTATCAACGCGCTCATTGCCGCGCTTCAAAAAGATCATAAAGTCTCACTCACAACCAATAGCGATAACAGTATGAAAGAAGCTGTCTATGGAAATGATGTAGATGGTGCACTTTGGATTCCATCGGATGTTGATACAAGAATCAACAATGGGGAATCTGCTGTCAAAATGGAAATTGGAAATTCACTGAACGGAAATGTCCTTCGTGAGTACGTTAATTCCTATATTCGCTATGCGGTTGTATTGAAAAATCAAGGCAACTTTAGCGTTGAGAATATGAATAAGATTTTAAGCGAGCAAGCCTCCGTGAGTGTCATTTCAAAAGACGCCACACTTAAGGATGACGATTACTATGCAAAATTTGGTGAAATCTACTTTGCGTATACACCATTCGTTTATATCTCAGTATTTATCTTCTTGCTTGGATTAATCTTTGCCTTACTTGAAAATGATGAAGTCGCTAAACGAATCATTATCGGTATGAAGAGTGTAAACCAAGTAATGATTGAAAAATTTCTTGGGGGTTTAACAGTTGTTGGAATAATCGTTGGCATCAACTTACTATTCGTGGCCATTGTGGCACCAAGCTTCTATATTAGTGCGGGTGCTCCAAAGGCATTAATGCTCACTTTCGCGTCAGCACTTACAGCCTATGCACTGGCATTCTTATGCTCGGTCATTATCGGGGATAACACGTATGGTTATTCTGCAGCAAGTACGGTAGTGGGGATGGGAGTATCCTTTATCTCAGGGATTTTCGTGCCGCTCGAATTACTGAATCCAGTAGCCATTAGCATCGCGAAATTCTTCCCAGTGTATTATGTCATCACTGCAACCGAAAACCCATCGCTAGAATTCTCAAGCTATGCCATGAACCTTGGAATGGTCCTCTTATTCGGAATCTTGTATGCAGCACTAGCCTTTAGCATCCAACATATCCGGACAAGACAATTCGGCCTCACCCTCCGCAAAGCCTAAGCCTTACTTATAAAAAGAGAAGAAGCCTCGTCGTTTCGCGGCCACTTCCATCCTATTCACCTTCCAAAAATAAGAGGGAAATACAAAGGTTTTAGCACCTTTAAAAAGATTGGAGGGGCAAATTGAACAAAATAAATAAAAAAAGATTACGAAGAATCTTGCGGATTTTATAATCGCAGTAACGGGGAATCGTATCGAATGTGAATTACGCGGAGTAAGGACGAGTCCTGTACTCCGCGTTTGAAGCTTCGAAGGTGCAAGACTACAGGCTTGCACCGGTGCCCCGTAACAGCGATTATAAAAATAATCCGCAGGGATTCGCAGTAATCTTTTTAGTATATTTGAACGCAAGTTCAATTTGCCCTATCCCAAGCTGTTTTTCAAGAGCACCAAGTACAAAACAATTTGCATTAGGGTTCCAATCGTATTTCTTTTATTTTTGTCAGGTTTGGTCTAGAATAGATAGATAAGGTAAAAAGGGGTGAATATTATGGAAATGGAACGCATTAACGACGATACATTCTTGTTGCGTATCGAGAACCAAGATCTAATCGACCGTGGTACATCAATACCTGAATTACTTGGAAATCCAGGCGAAATCGAAGGCTTTTTCCATAGTATTTTAGAGGAGATGGGCGTCTTGAATCAATTCGAAGATTCAGACGGTTTGAGCTTCCAAATCATGCCAAATCCAGACGGTCTAGAACTCTATGTCACACGTATTGTGGACATGGGAGATGAATCGACAGACGAGCGTATGGTGCGAAATATCGTGGATACGATTCAACATTCTCTAACAGATCGTATTGGGAAGAAGCGTAAAGAGGAAAAAGAAGAAGGAAAAATTTCTCCAAAACCAGTCATTAATACGGAAGATAAATCTTCAACATTGAAACCAATCGATGTAACAGTTGTCTTTGAAGACTTCGAAGATTTTGTCTCAATGGCAAAAGAAGCATCAGGCGAATTTGACCAATCGGTTCTTTACCGTTACAGCAGACATTACTTCTTACATGTTTTCCATCAAGTAGAAAAACCAGAAGAAGTGGCTTCAAAAATGGCCCTTATCCGCGAGTACGCTGAGTTCTCAAGAATTTCATGGGAAGTATTAAAAGAATACGGCGAAGTGATTATGCCAGAAGCAGCCTTGGAAACAGGTAAACAATATTTCTAAAAACCAAAAAGAGTTGAGCAGTCGACTCTTTTTTTGATACAAAGGAGTAATCAAAATGAATGAAACTATCAAAACACAATTAAATCACCGTACGATTCGTGCGTTTAAAGACCAACCGCTGACAAAAGAGGAAGTGGATTTACTAGTAGAAGTGGCGCAAAGAACATCAACAAGCATGTACTTACAAGCCTATTCGATTATTAGTGTGACGGACCCAGAGTTGAAGAAAGCATTAGCGGCTGTGAGTGGACAACTTTATGTGGCGACTAGCGGACATTTATTCGTGTTTGTAGTTGACCAACGTCGTAATACGGAGATTACTAAAGCGCTAGGACAAGAAGTCGGCGTTCAAGGTAGCGCAGACCGTTTCGTATCTGGATTAACGGATGCGGTGATTG
>CAJZJY010000054.1 GCA_916050055.1 uncultured Streptococcus sp. | reverse complement strand
CAGTTGAAAAGCTAGAGACTGAAGAAATTCTATTTCTAGTAGACTTATGGGGTGGAAGTCCATTCAACCAAGCGAATATCTTGTTTGAAGAGGATCCAGAACACCGCGCAATTGTAGCAGGATTAAGCTTGCCGATGTTAATTGAATCATACGCTAGTCGTTTTTCAATGAATACATCTCATGAAATTGCAAAAGCAATTGCTCCAACGGCAATTGAAGGCGTGAAGATTCGTCCAGAATCTCTTCAACCTGAGGAGAAAAAAGAGGAGAAAGCGGAATCTGCTGCTCCAGTTTCAACAGGGGCAATCCCAGAAGGAACAGTTATCGGGGACGGTAAAATTAAATTTGTTCTAGCACGTGTGGATACTCGTCTATTACACGGACAAGTAGCAACGAGCTGGACAAAAGCTACAAACCCAAATCGTATCATCGTTGTTTCAGATAAAGTTGCAAAAGATGATTTACGTAAAAAATTAATCGAGCAAGCTGCTCCACCTGGAGTCCGTGCTCACGTTATTCCACTTAAGAAATTAGTGGAAGTGTATAATGACCCTCGTTTTGGGGATACAAAGGCATTATTATTATTCGAAACACCTCAAGAAGCTCTTGAAGTGATTGAACAAGGTGTTAAAATTGATGAATTGAATATTGGTTCAATGGCGCACTCAGTTGGTAAAGTTCAAATTAGTAATGCATTATCTGTTGACCAAGATGATGTAGAAACTTATAAGAAACTTCGTGACTTAGGCGTGAAGATGGATGTTCGTAAAGTAGTTTCTGACTCTCCAGCGGATATCTTTAAATTAATTGAAGCAAAGTCTAATGAAGGCTTAAAACTATAACATACAGATAGGAGATTATTATGGATTTTAATGCAATTCAAATTATTTTAGTCCTAATTGTCGCATTCTTAGCTGGTTTGGAAGGAATTTTAGACGCATTCCAATTCCATCAACCAATTATTGCATGTACATTGATCGGACTTGCAACAGGGCACTTAACGGAAGCTATTGTTCTTGGTGGTGCATTACAAATTATTGCACTTGCTTGGGCAAACGTTGGGGCTGCAGTTGCACCAGATGCTGCTTTAGCATCAGTAGCGTCTGCTATTATTTATATCAAAGGGAATGACTTCTCTGATGCTGGTCGTAACTTAGCGATTGGTACTGCAGTTACTTTAGCAACAGTTGGTCTTGTATTAACAATGGTTGTACGTACTTTAGCAGTTGGTTTAGTTCACAGGGCAGATGCTGCAGCTGAAAAAGGAGACTTCCGAGGAGTAGCCTTCTGGCACTATGTATCATTATCAATGCAAGGTTTACGTATTATGATTCCAGCAGGAGCACTTCTATTCGTTTCTTCAGAAGTGGTTCAAGGCTACTTAAAATTAATTCCAGAGTGGTTTGCAAATGGGATGACAATTGGTGGTAACATGGTTGTAGCTGTAGGGTTAGCAATGGTTATTAACTTAATGGCTTCAAAAGAAACATGGCCATTCTTCTTCATCGGTTTTGCAATTGCTCCATTAAACGAATTAACTTTAATCGCTACAGGGGTTATCGCATTAAGCTTAGCATTTATTTATTTAAACTTATCAAACAACAGTGGAAATGGTTCAGCGGGTGGAAATTCTGGTTCAGCAGACCCACTTGGTGACATTTTAAATGACTATTAAGGAGAGTGAATGACATGACAGAGAAAAAAGTATCTTTAACAAAAAAAGACCGCTTAAGCGTTATGCTACGTTCACAATTCTTACAAGGTTCTTGGAACTATGAACGTATGCAAAATGGTGGTTGGGCGTTCTCGCTTATTCCAGCATTGAAAAAACTATATCCAAATCCAGAAGATTCAAAAGCAGCGTTAAAACGTCACTTAGAATTCTTTAATACACACCCATATATTGCTTCACCAATCCTTGGAGTAACTTTAGCATTGGAAGAAGATCGTGCAAATGGTGCGCAAATCGATGATGCTACAATTCAAGGGGTTAAAGTTGGGATGATGGGACCTTTAGCAGGTATCGGTGACCCAGTATTCTGGTTTACAATTCGTCCTATTTTAGGAGCAATTGCTGCAGGTTTAGCTGCAACAGGTTCTATCATTGGACCATTGTTCTTCTTCATCGTTTGGAACTTAATCCGTATCGCATTTATGTGGTCTACACAAGAATTAGGATACCGTCAAGGTTCTGAAATCACAAAAGACTTATCAGGTGGTATTTTACAATCTATTACAAAAGTATCTTCAATCGTGGGGATGTTTGTAATGGGGATCTTAGTACAACGTTGGACAAGTATGAAATTCCCACTTGTCTTAACAAGTGTTTCGTTGAAACCAGAGCAATATATTCAATTACCTGGAGCAGATGACGTTGTTACTGGAGGCCAATTAGGAGATATTGTTACTAAATTACTAGGCGGTAAAACATTATCACCAGAAGCTGTGACAACACTTCAAGATAACTTAAACAAGTTGATTCCAGGGTTAGCAGCATTACTATTAACATTCTTCGTAATGTGGTTATTGAAGAAAAATGTAAAACCAATTTACATTATCTTTGGGCTATTTGCATTAGGTATTTTAGCTGGATTAACAGGAGTAATGGCTCCTTAATAAAGAGGACTGGAGAGTAGATTATGGTTGTATCGTTAAATACAAAAGCCATTTATAAAACAAAAGCAAACCTATTTAATGGGGGCTTTGGATATACCAATGGGGATATTCTGATTGGAGATCGTGCTTTTGAATTTTACAATCGTCAAAATCCAGAAAGCTATCTTCAAATTCCTTGGGAAGAAATTAAACTGGTAAGAGCTCATGTGATGTTTAAAGGGAAGTTTATTCGTGCTTATTTCATTGACACGAATTCCTCTAAAACATTTCAGTTTGTATCTAAAGATTCTGGACGTACTCTAAAAGTAATGCGGGAATTTATTGGGAACGAGAAAATCGTTAAGACAGAGCCGTTAATCAGTTTTAAAAAACTTTTCAAAAGATAAAGAAAAGGCGAATGTGTAAAAACATTCGCCTTTTAATTTTGTCTTGTAAGAATAAATGGATAAGAATCCAATTGGATTCTTATGTCTACATTACCATATTTGGTAAATTCACCATCGGTTTGTGATTTAATGGGTCCGTTAATTTGAATACGGGCCGCAGTACACTGATATTTTTGTAAGTGCTTAGGGAAGTGTTTAAAGTGACTACCGTTCGTCAAAATAAAAGGAAAAGCTTTGAGGATCGTAAATCCACTCACTTTACGAGCAACGACGACTTCAAATGAGTGATTTCCTTGCTGGGCAGTTGGGACAAAACGGATTCCTCCACCAAAGTAGGAATGATTAAATGCTCCTACAAGCAAATTATGGGTTACTGTGAAGCTTTCGTTATTATCGACAGTAATTACTGCTTCAAATTCATCACGCTCTCTAAATGCCCTTAAAATTGGTGTGAGGTAAGATGCTTTTTTGATTCCGTTTGATTCAAGAACGGCTTGTCTTTGCTTTTGGTTTAATTCGCAAATAGAAGCATCAATCCCAAATCCAAGCGAATTCAGTGCAATTCCAGATGTTCCTGAATTCTGTTCATGGTACGTAAGGAATTCTAATTCGATAGAAGGTGCATTCTCTATGTTTTGTACGAATACATCCGCATCATGAGTAAGATTCATCTCTCTAGCAAAGTCATTTCCAGTTCCAGCTGGAAGATAGGAGAGAGGTACTTCGATTTCATTCTGCTTTAAATATTGTAACGCTTCGTTAAGAGTTCCGTCTCCACCAATAATGACGACTTTAGTCTGCTCATTTCTTTCTGGTAAATGCTTCTCAAGAAGATCAGGTAGTTCACCGGCTCTTTGTGTTTGGAATAGCTTAAAGTGGATACTATGTTTCGTACAAGCTTCCACGATTTGATTAATTTGTTGTTGTCCGGATTGGCTTCCAGACATCGGATTCCCAAAAATAAATAAATTCATGCTAAACATCCTTTCAATTGCCATTATTATAGCATAAAAGTAGTCAAAATAGAGTGCAATTTTTACGGAATACCGTATAATAGAGACGAGGTGAAAGTATGGCAAATGATTTTTTTGAACACGTATTAAATCCAACGTGGAAGAATTTACCTAGTGAATCGAAAGAAGTTGTCTTTCGAAATGTATTAAGATATTTTGTAAATCCAATGTCGACCATTGAGAACCTAAGAAGTGTCAAATTTGAATTCGGTGGAATAACCAATGAAACTTTTGAAGTCACGATTGATGGAAGAGAGTTTGTATTCGTTCCTGGTCAAAATGACGTTATTTTAGGGTGGGATAGCGGATTATCAGGCCTTTCTGGTCTTGACTGTAGTGAAGAACGTCAAGAGCTTCGTTTTGCCTTTAAACGTTATTTAAATCAACATCTAACTGGCTTTATGTTCCTTAATCAAGATGTTCAAGAAAAAGACTTATCAAGTGAAAAGTTGACAACACAAATCGTTGAAGACGGCATCAATTTAATGACATCAGACTTAAGAAAAGTAAATATTCCTGCAATGTTAGTCGAAAAGAAACCAAATTTTGTAGGACTACGCTTTATTGGAAACTATTCAGTGGTTACTGGGCAACTAACAGGTGCTGAGGAACCTTCACCTGAAACCCTCGAGATTTTAGAAGAAGCGGTGACTCCAGATAATTCAATGGAAGCTTTATTCCAAGATTTCCCAAGAGCGGTACGTGTAGACCGATACTTTATGCAACAAGATCTTAAGAATCCTGATAGTTTCACTTGTTATGTTGCAGATCCAGTAGGGTACGAAGAAGCTCGTAAAGAAATTGAACGTACAGGGATGGGCCTTTTAAACGAGGATGAGTGGGAGTATTGCTGTGGTAGTGGCACTCGTCGTCTCTTTAAATGGGGGAACCAATTACATCGTTCACTGATACAAGATGAAGCGAATTCTCCTTTATGGAAGGAAAATATGTTTGGGTTGGAAATCGCAAATGCGGAATTTGGCCCAGAATTAATTGAGGGTAGACCTTATACAAAAGGGGCGTGGCTTGAAGAAAACTTCAAAGCGCCGGTATTAAATTTATTACCATTATCGTCTTATTATTCGGTGAATTTACCGTTATTAGTGGATCCTAACGGGCATCTTGCTGCAGGTTATTACTGCGCTAGACGTGCGATTCGAATTGAAATGTAATGATGAAATCAGTCACAGTTGTGGCTGATTTTTTAAGTATTTATTAAAGTCAAAAAAAGTCAAATAAAATTATTGACCTTTCCTGACTAAAGGTGTATACTTTAATCATGGTCAAGAGACCACAAAAGGAGGAATGAAGATGAATATTGAAAAAATGACAACAACAATGCAACAAGCATTAGGCCAAGCGCAACAAATTGCGATGGTACGTAAACATCAAGAAATTGATATTCCTCATTTATGGAAAGTATTTATGGAACCAAATCACTTTGCTAGAAATTTATATAGTGATTTACAAGTGAATGACAAAGAATTTGAGGATTTAATTGATAAAGAATTAGACCGTATTTCTGTAGTGGAAGGACAAAATGTCCAATATGGTCAAAGTATGAGTCAAAACTTATATCGACTCTTTACAGAAGCTGAAAAGATTAGAGAAAGCTTTAAAGACGATTACTTATCTACAGAGGTAGTTGTACTTGCGTTGATGGAATTACAAAATCATCCGTTGACTCGTTATTTAGTACAGCATCACGTAACAAAAGAAAAATTGAGAGCTCGTATTGAAGAGCTAAGAGGGGGAGAACGTGTGACTAGTCAAAATCAAGAAGAACAATATGAAGCATTATCAAAATATGCACGTAATTTAAATGAAGCTGTTCAATCTGGTAAACAAGATCCAGTCATTGGACGTGACGAAGAAATCCGAGATGTGATTCGTATCTTATCTCGTAAAACAAAAAATAACCCTGTCTTAATCGGGGAACCTGGTGTTGGTAAAACAGCAATCGTTGAAGGATTAGCGCAACGTATCGTTAAAAAAGACGTACCAGAAAACTTAAAAGATAAATTAATCTACTCATTAGATATGGGTGCTTTAATCGCGGGGGCAAAATACCGTGGTGAATTCGAAGAACGTTTGAAAGCCGTTCTTAAAGAAGTAACAAAATCAGAAGGACGCATCATCTTATTTATCGATGAAATCCACACAATTGTTGGTGCTGGTAAGACAGAAGGCTCAATGGATGCCGGTAACTTACTAAAACCAATGTTGGCTCGTGGTGAATTACATTGTATTGGTGCTACAACTCTTGACGAATACCGTGAAAATATGGAAAAAGACAAAGCGTTAGAACGTCGTTTCCAAAAAGTACTTGTTCAAGAACCAACAGTTGAAGATACGATTTCAATTCTTCGTGGATTGAAAGAACGTTTCGAAATCCACCACAGTGTAAATATTCATGATAGTGCGTTAGTAGCTGCTGCGACATTATCAAATCGTTATATTACTGACAGATTCTTGCCAGATAAAGCGATTGACTTAGTCGATGAAGCTTGTGCTACAATTCGTGTTGAAATGAACTCAATGCCAACAGAACTCGATGCAGTAACTCGTCGTTTGATGCAACTTGAAATCGAAGAACAAGCGTTGAAGATGGAAAAAGATGACGCTTCTCAAAAACGTCTTGCTATTTTACAAGAGGAATTAGCAGAACAACGTGAAAAAGCCAATAACCTCAAAATGAAATGGGAAATCGAAAAAGAAGAAGTCAATAAAATCCGTAATAAGCGTGAAGAAATCGACCGTGCTAAACACGAATTAGAACAAGCAGAAGCTGATTACAACCTTGAAAAAGCAGCTGAACTTCGTCATGGACGTATTCCAGCTCTTGAACAAGAATTGAAAGAATTAGAAGACCAAAACAAAGCAAATGCTGAAAGTACGCAACGTCTCGTGCAAGAATCAGTAACTTCAGAAGAAATTGCTCGAGTAGTGGGACGCTTGACTGGTATTCCTGTAACAAAACTAATGGAAGGCGAACGTGAAAAACTTCTTCACTTAGAAGATATTCTTCATGAACGTGTCATCGGTCAAGATGAAGCTGTACAAAAAGTGGCTTCAGCAGTACTTCGTTCTCGTGCTGGATTACAAAATCCTAGCCGTCCAATCGGAAGCTTCCTATTCCTTGGACCTACAGGGGTTGGTAAGACAGAACTTGCAAAAGCTCTTGCAGAAGATTTATTCGACTCAGA
>CAJZJY010000053.1 GCA_916050055.1 uncultured Streptococcus sp. | reverse complement strand
ACGAAGAATGGACGGACTATGCAGTTCGTTCTTTTTCGCATAGTGCCAAAAGACCTGTTCGTAAAGTCATGGAACTTGCTTGTGGGACAGGTGAAGTATCCTTGCGTCTTGATGATAAAGGATACGAAGTAATTGGTGTTGATTTATCCAAGAACATGTTAGAGATTGCCGAAAAAAAAGCACAGGGTAGACCTATCGAGTGGCTTCAAGCGGATATGCGAGTGTTGGAAGATGTACCAACGACCGACGCAGTGACACTCTTTTCAGATTCTCTTTGCTATTTAACGGACTTTGAAGATGTCGTTTCGGTTTTTGAAGCGGTGTACGACCATTTAGAAGAGGGTGGAATTTTCCTCTTCGATGTTCACTCGCTCTATCAAATGCAAGAAGTCTTTCCAGGATATCAATATCATTTCGTAGAAGACGATTTTGCATTTCTATGGCAAAGCTATGAATTAGATGAGCCTGGCAGTGTCGAACATGTCATTGATATGTATATTAAACAAGAAGAAGGAAACCTGTACGAGCATTTCCAAGAACTGCATGAGGAACAAACTTTCCCAATAGAAATGTACGAAGAAGCACTGGAGATGGTTGGTTTTACCGATATCAAAGTGAAGGCTGATTTTGGTCAAAGCGAAGTACAAGAAACGAGTCCGCGTTGGTTCTTCCAAGCGGTGAAATGAGGCTAGTGTATGAAGGTATGTGGAGTAATCGCAGAATTTAATCCATTTCATCAAGGCCATGCCTATCTTTTAGAACAAGCGCGCAAAAAAACGGGGGCTGATGTCATTGTTGTGGTGATGAGCGGCAACTGGGTGCAACGAGGTGAACCTGCCATTGAGCAGAAATGGAGCCGTGCAAAGGTCGCGCTTCAAAATGGAGCCGATGTTGTCATCGAGATTCCAACTGCGGTGAGCTGCCAAGCAACAGACCGTTTTGCAAAAGGCGCAGTAGAAATCTTGCAAAAGGTTGGGTGCGATTCTTTAGCATTTGGTTGCGAAAGTGGCGACATTTCATTTTTCGAAGAAGCTGTATCTCAGCGACAGGCTATTGAAAAAGAAATTAGCCGATTTATAGAAGAGAACCGGTCACTGACTTTTGCAAGCCAATTAACGCAGCTTGCTGTGAAAGAGTTTGGAGAAGAAAGTGCACTTGCCCAAGCCTTGCAATCTCCAAATCAACAATTGGGTTTAGCGTACGCCGTTGAAAATGCTAAGGGCGAACATCCAATGCAGATCGTTCCAATTGCACGAGTAGGAAGTGGTCACTTGGATGATGCGTTAGACAAGACCGCTTTTGCTAGCGGAACAGCTTTACGAAAAGTGCTGAAAGAGAATCGCGAAGAAAAAGTTTTACGAGAACAACTTTCCTATGTACAATTCGATGAAGAAGAGTACAAAAACGATTGGAGCTACTATTGGCCACTCTTGAAGAGTATCGTTTTAAGAAGTACTGACGAAGAGTTATGCGCCATTTATCAAATGGAAGAAGGTATCGAGAATCGCTTGAAGGAAGCTGTTCGCGTTTCTTCAACGATAGAGGAGTGTCTCCAATATCTCAAAAACAAACGTTGGAGTTGGGCAAGGTTGCAACGACTTCTCGTTTATGTTTTACTTGGTGTAACCAAAGCGGAAATGGAAGACTATTGGAGCAGTCCAATTGAGCAAGGGACAGTTCTTGGATTTACTTCAAAAGGCCAAGAATGGTTAAAGAATATGAGAGAAGTAGAGTCATTCCGTTTAATTACCAACTACGCAGCGCATAAAGATGAACGCCAAGAGAGTTGGGATTTATTGTATGATTTCTGGAATCCTTCCAATCAAATTTCTGCTACTGTCTTTAAGCCAATTCAAGTGAATCAAGAAGCAGGCTTTTAATCTCTATTTTTTCAAGCTTGTAAAGTAAAAAGCTTTGACAAACTTTCAATAAACTAGTATAATTCAGTATGTTGCTTTAGGGGTGAAAATTGTGAAAATATCAGTTAAACAACTTCAGGATTCTCAAGGGACTCCAAATTACTTTGATACAGAAATCAATGTGGAAGAGGCATTAAAACAAAGAGATGAATCGATTCTTGCTGTTTCGCCAGCACACATCAAAGGATTTCTTGTGTATCAAAACGAATCAGTTGTAGCGCAATTTACTTGCGATGTTGATATCACACTTCCTTCATCCAGGTCTTTAGAGCCAGTGGTAGTTCCACTTCACATTGATATTGTGGAAAGATATGTCCCATCCCATTACTCAGTTGATGAGAAAGAGCTAACAGAAATTGTGATGCCTCTTGATGGTGATTGGGTTGACTTAGAACCCGCTGTGGAAGATCATATTTTACTTTCAATTCCTTTACAAGTCTTATCGCAAGAGGAATTGAGTGAAGATAAAATGCCTTCTGGAAACGATTGGGAGGTTGTAACGCAAGAAGCTCTTGAAGAGCGACGCAAACAACAAAAAGAACAATCGGTTGACCCAAGGCTAGCGTCTTTACAGTCTTTCTTCGAAAAGGATGAGACTGAGAAGTAAAAAGCATTATGTAAAGAAGATTGATTAGGAGGTGTACAAAAATGGCAGTACCAAAACGTAAAACATCAAAAGCGAGAAAAGCAAAACGTCGTACTCACTTCAAATTAGAAGTTCCAGGTTTGAGCGCATGCCCATCATGTGGAGCATTAAGAAAGAGCCATCACGTTTGTCCTGAGTGTGGTTCATACGACGGAAAAGAAGTTGTTTCTAAAGAAGCATAATCATAAACGTTACAAAACCTTAGACAGCTGTCTAAGGTTTTTTCTTTTTTAAGATTAAAAAGTACAGATGTATCAAAAATGATACGTATCATTTTTGATACATTTAAAAATATTATGAGTTTTAAGAAATCTATTGTAAACTAGTAGTGATGGAGGTGAGTCAATGTTATTTTTTGAAATTGTACTATGGTTAGTGTTTATTTTGAGTTTTGTCGGCTTCACAGTCGTTTTTGGGAATCGAATCTTCTATAATGAGACTCGCTTCATAACTATTCGTGAAATTATGACGCCAATGATATTATTAGTTTTACATACAACCAGTGTGAATGTATATGGATATTCATGGTTTAGTTTTGCCACGCTCGGGTTCGCTGTGATTGGATTGGCGTTACTCTATTTTAAATTAAAGACTGGAAAATTGGTTTTAAGACCATTCATCCACCAATTATTTTCTATTTCATTTTTATACTTCGGATTACTCGTTATTCTTGTTCAGGTGGGTAGATTCTTTAAATAATCGCATTAAATCAATGATAGTAAGCTCTTTACGATTGAATCGTAAAGAGCTTTTTTTGTGCTTTGAAAACACAAATGGGGGGAGAAAAAACTTTTTTTAACTTTTTTTGGTAAAAAAGTGGTGAAAAGTGGTGGGATGTGGTAAACTATGGTTACTAAAATTATTGGAATGGAGGAGTCTGCATGTTAATCGGTGAATATCAACATACTATTGATGCAAAAGGACGTATGATTGTGCCTGCTAAATTCCGTGAAGATTTAGGTTTCACCTTTATCGTGACACGCGGACTTGATGGCTGTTTATACGGTTATCCTCTCGAACAATGGGAGCTCATTCAAAATAAATTAAGAGACTTACCACAGTCGAAAAAAGATGCACGTGCCTTTACACGTTTTATGAACTCTGCTGCGATTGAAGTAGAATTCGACAAACAAGGTCGTGTAAACATCTCACAAACGTTACGTGCGTATGCGGGATTAGAAAAGAATTGTCGCGTTATCGGGAACAATGATCGTATTGAGATTTGGAACGAAGAACGTTGGCAAGAATATATTGCTGAAACTGAAGAGAATTTTGAAGAATTGGCCGAACATATGATTGATTTTGGCTTTTAGAAAGGGAAGGGACCATGTTTAAACATATCACTGTATTGCTACATGAAACGATAGATGCATTATCCATTAAGCCAGACGGAATCTACGTAGACTGTACGCTTGGTGGTGCTGGACATAGTCAATACCTACTAAGCCAACTAACAACAGGTCATCTCTATTGCTTTGACCAAGATATGCAAGCAATTGATCATGCAAAGGATCGCCTTGCTAAAGAAGTCGAAGAAGGAAAAGTAACGTTTATTCACGCGAACTTCCGTCAATTACAGAAAGAACTTGGAAAATTAGGTGTTTCTAAAGTAGACGGAATTCTATACGACTTAGGAGTATCTTCACCACAACTCGACCAGATTGAACGTGGGTTTAGTTACCATCAAAATGCAAAACTCGATATGCGTATGGACCAAAGTGCTCCGTTAACGGCAGAAGAGATTGTAAATGAATGGAGCTATGACGAATTAGTTCGTATCTTCTATCGATATGGAGAAGAGAAGTTCTCGAAACAAATCGCTCGAAATATTGAGCGTATCCGCGCGCAACACCGTATTGAAACAACAGGTGAATTAGTGGATATCATTCGAGACAGTATTCCAGCTGCAGCAAGACGAAAAGGGGGACATCCTGCTAAAAGAATTTTCCAAGCGATTCGTATCGCCGTAAATGATGAATTAGCAGCGATTGAAGACTCACTTGAGCAAGCATTTGAAGTTGTTGGCGTGGGAGGCCGTATCAGTGTGATTTCATTCCATTCTCTGGAAGACCGCATTGTAAAAACAATGTTCAAACAGCAAAGTACAGTAGAAAAGGCACCGAAGAATTTGCCAATTCTACCAACGGAGGAAGAAAAAGCTCCGTTCCAATTGGTGAATAAAAAGCCAATTTTACCAAGCATTGAAGAAATTACAGAAAACTCTCGTTCACAAAGTGCGAAATTGAGAGTCATCGAAAGAGTAAAATAAAAGGATAATTTAGAAAGAAGGGAATTCTAGTGGCATTAGCAGAAAAATATGTAGATACAATGAATGTTGCCGTACCTACACAAAAGCCTCTAGTTCGTGGAGACCGCGAAGTAACATCGATTCCGCAAGAAAAACAAAAAGCAGATTTACTACGACTTTTAGCCGTTTCTGGTTTTGTTCTTGCAGCTTTAGCGGTTATCACAATTGTAGCGAGCATGATCGTGGCTAACAAAAATAGACAATTACAAGATATCGAATCACAAACAACATTAATTCAACGTGAAAACAATACATTGCTTCAGGCAACACAAGAATTGTCTCAGTACGACCGAGTTAATCGTATCGCTAACGAACAAGGCTTGAAGATGAACGAAGAAAATGTTAGGAATGTTGGACGATGAGAAATACGAAAAACAATAACATTGCGGGAAATAGGCATCAAGCGAGCCGGATTTTAATAGGACTCGCGGGTGTTTTATTTCTCATTTTTTCTGTACAGTTCTTTAAAATCATGGTGGTAGGGAATATTCATGGTGTGGATTTACGTGCAGAAATCAATGATAAAATCCATCAAAAACGTACGCTCGCCGCAAAACGGGGTACCATTTATGACGCTAGTGGGAGCCCTATTGCAGTAGATGCGACGAATTATTCATTATATGCAGTATTAACTTCGGAGTGGAGTAAGGATACAGATAACCCTGATTATGTAACAGATGTCAATAAGACTGCTGAGGCACTTTCAAAACACATTTCTTTATCTAAAGAAGAAATCTTAAAATTATTGAGTCAAAAAGATGTTTCTCAAGTAGAGTTTGGAAGTGCTGGTAAAAACTTATCAGTTCAAGTGAAGGAACAAATTGAAGCTGAAAAACTTCCTGGAATTAAGTTCTCAGAAAGTCCAGCTCGTTACTATCCAAATGGAATCTTTGCTTCTCATTTAATTGGTTATACAGACACGGTTGAAGAAACAGTCGATAACAAGACGTTAACAACATTAGTAGGGAAGACTGGTCTAGAAGGCCTTTATAATGAACAACTAACAGGGACTGCTGGTGAAGTTGAATATTCTGTAGATGGAAATGGTTATGTGATTACTGATACAGAAAAAGTTACAAAACAACCTAAAGACGGGATGGACCTTACATTAACGATTGATAAACGATTGCAAACTTATTTGGAATTACTTGTTAGCGAAGCCGATAAGAAATATCAACCGGTACAAATGACGGCAATGCTCGTTGATCCTAAGACAGGAAACATTGTTGCGGCAACACAACGTCCAACGTATAACTCAACAACAAAAGAGGGTATTGATGTTCAATGGAACAATTTATTGACGGACCAAGCTTTTGAACCTGGTTCAACGATGAAAGTGTTGGCGCTCGCTGCAGCGATTAATGAAGGGGTCTTTGATCCAAATGAAAAATACAAATCGGGAAGTGTAAAAATTTATACCGATTTAGTTCGAGACTATAACAAAGTAGGTTGGGGAACCATTACATACTTAGAAGGGTTAGCCCATTCAAGTAACGTTGCTTTCGTTCACATCATCCAAAAAATTGGTGTCGAAAAGTGGAAGCAATATTTAGAAGCATTTGGTTTTGGAAAATCAACGAACTCAGGTTTTGCGAATGAGATTTCAGGTTCAAACCCATTCAACTCTTACTTACAACAATTATCAACTGGTTTTGGACAGGGGATTTCGGTCACGCCTTATCAAATGATGCAGGCTTTCACTGCCATTGCAAATGGTGGTCAAATGCAGAAGTTACGTTTGGTGGACCATTTAACAGATCCTGATACTGGAAAAGAAACGCCAAATCCAACAACAGCTTTAGGAAAAGTAATCTCTCCAGAAACTGCGAAGAAAACTCTTCAATTTTTATATCAAGCAACTCGTATGAAAAACGGAACTGCCTATGATTTTAATATTGATGGAGAAGCAGTCGCAGCTAAAAGAGGGACAGCTGAAATCATCAATCCGGAAACAGGTAAATACTACTCAAACGGAAATAACAATATTTTCTCTGTTGTAGGATTTGCACCGTATGATGATCCGAAATATATCCTATATATCACAGTGAAACAACCGCGAGTTGCTGTAACTGGTAACCAGATTATTAAAGAAATTTTCAATCCATTAATGAAGAGAAGTTTAGAATACTCTAGACTCTCAGAGTAAAAGAAGGAGGAAGAACATGTTTGCGAAAGAACTAGCGGACTTGTTAGTCATTAAAGAAGTGGAAGGTTCTCTTGAGAACATCACTGTAGAAAAATTAGCACAAGATTCGCGTAAAGTTGTGCCCAATACTATGTTTTTCTGTATCGAAGGTGTAACGGTAGATGGGCATCAATTTGCAGGGAAAGCAAAAGAGCTAGGAGCAAGTGTGTTCGTGGCTTCGAAATCTATCAAAGAACAAGTGGGAGATTCACCTGTCATTTATGTCAAAGAC
>CAJZJY010000052.1 GCA_916050055.1 uncultured Streptococcus sp. | reverse complement strand
TAAATGAAGTACGTGATGAAGCAGCGAAATATCAAGTAGAATTGCTTCCTGAAATTCATGAGCACTATTCTATTCAAATGAAGATTGCAGATCATGATTACTTCGTATATGACTTTGCATTACCAATGGTAGTCTTATATTCACTATACTCAGGTAAATCAAATCGTTTAGCAAACTGGCTTTCAATGAGTCCAATGAAACAATTTACAACTTTAGATACGCATGATGGTATCGGGGTTGTAGATGCTAGAGACTTATTAACAGATGAAGAGTTAGATTACACTTCAAATAAATTATACGACGTAGGTGCCAACGTAAAACGTATTTACTCAAGTGAAAAATACAATAACTTAGATATCTATCAAATCAACAGCACATACTACAGTGCCTTAGGAAATGATGATGCAAGTTACTTATTAGCACGTGTATTGCAATGTTTTGCACCTGGTATTCCACAAATTTACTATGTTGGATTACTTGCTGGGGAAAATGACATCGAGTTATTAGAATCTTCAAAAGAAGGTCGTAACATCAACCGTCA
Organism: uncultured Streptococcus sp.; assembly: GCA_916050055.1. Taxonomy (GTDB): domain Bacteria; phylum Bacillota; class Bacilli; order Lactobacillales; family Aerococcaceae; genus Granulicatella. The sequence goes on along the minus strand of CAJZJY010000052.1, from coordinate 6,793 downwards.
CTACTACACATTAGAAGAAATCGACCGTGAAGTAGAGCGTCCAGTCGTGAAAAAACTAATCAACTTATTACGCTTCAGAAACACATCAAAAGCGTTTGATTTAGAAGGTTCTTTTGGAGTAGAAACGCCAAGTGAAAACACCATCGTGATTACACGTAAGGACGCTTCAGGAGAATTCGAAGCACGTTTAGAAGCAAACCTTGAAACAAAAGAGTTCACAATTTTCGAACAAGGAAATGTTGTGACATTATAAAATTCAACAAAATAGACGAGTGGTTTTCTTCGCCATATGGGGAGGAAGGCCACGCGTCTTTTTTTATCGCAAAAGAATAGTACTTAATGGGCAGATATGGTAAAATGACTCTGTATGACAAACTTTGTATCTTCTAGAGTCATCTTACTTTAGAAATAAAAGTGCTCGAACACATCGAACATTTTTATTTCTAAAAGTAGGTCTGGAAGATACGCAAATAAGAGAAAAGGAGATTAGTTATGTCAGAAAAGAAAGTTTTTAGCTACAACTGGGGCGGACGTCAATTAACAGTTGAAATCGGCCAATTAGCAAAACAAGCGAATGGTGCTGGGTTAGTACGTTACGGTGATACGGTTGTGTTAACAGCGGCTGTTGGTACAAAACAAGCAAAAGATACAGATTTCTTCCCGTTAACAGTGAACTACGAAGAAAAAATGTATGCAGCAGGTAAAATTCCTGGAGGCTTCATCAAACGTGAAGGTCGTCCAAGTGAACATGCTACTCTTACAGCGCGTTTAATCGACCGTCCAATCCGTCCAATGTTTGCGGAAGGTTTCCGTAACGAAGTACAAATCACAAATACTGTAATGTCAGTAGATCCTAACTGCCCACCAGAAATGGCAGCAATGTTTGGCTCTTCATTAGCATTATGTATTTCTGATATTCCATTTGATGGACCAATCGCTGGGGTAGACGTAGGTCGTGTAAACGGTGAATACGTAATTAACCCAACTACTGAACAAAAAGAAAACTCAGATATCGAATTATCTGTAGCCGGTACTGCAACTGCCATCAACATGGTAGAAAGTTCAGCTAAAGAAGTGAACGAAGAAGATATGCTTGGTGCATTATTATTCGGTCACGAAGAAATCAAAAAATTAGTAGCTTTCCAAGAAGAAATCGTTCGCGAAGTGGGTAAAGAAAAAATGGAAGTGATTTTACTTTCATTCGATCCAGCTATCGAAGCACAAGTAAAAGATTTATTCAGCCAAGCGATGATTCACGCAATTCAAACAGAAGAAAAATTAGCGCGTGAAGCCAACATCGAAAAAGTAAAAGAAACAGCTATCGAGCACTTCGAAGCCGTATTAGAAGAAAATGACGAAAAAGCAGGACTTCTAAAACAAGTTTCTCAATTAGTTGATAACTTAGAAAAAGACGAAGTACGTCGTTTAATCACTGAAGAAAAAGTACGTCCTGATGGTCGTAAGATTGACGAAATTCGTCCATTATCTTCAGAAATCGACTTATTACCACGTGTTCACGGTTCAGGTTTATTCACTCGTGGACAAACGCAAGCCTTAACTTCAGCAACACTTGCACCTCTTGGAGAATACCAAGTGATTGATGGTTTAGGAATCGAAGAAGGAAAACGATTCATTCACCACTACAACTTCCCACAATTCTCTGTAGGTTCAGTTGGTCGTGCTGGTAGCCCAGGTCGTCGTGAAATTGGTCACGGTGCGCTAGGGGAACGTGCATTGAAACAAGTGATTCCAAGTCCAGAAGACTTCCCTTACACAATCCGTCTTGTATCAGAAGTATTAGAATCAAACGGTTCTTCTTCTCAAGCAAGTATTTGTGCGGGAACATTAGCATTGATGGCTGCCGGTGTGCCAATTAAAGCACCTGTAGCAGGGATTGCGATGGGTCTTATTTCTGACGGTACAAACTACACAGTCCTAACAGATATCCAAGGCTTAGAAGACCACTTAGGAGACATGGACTTTAAAGTAGCCGGAACTAAAGACGGAATTACAGCTCTTCAAATGGATATTAAGATTCAAGGAATTACAGAACAAATCTTACGTGAAGCTTTAACACAAGCGAAGAAAGCACGTTTTGAAATTCTTGAAGAATTAACATCAACTATTGCTGAACCTCGTAAAGAGTTAAGTCCATATGCACCTAAGATTGAAATGATTTCTATCCATCCTGATAAGATTAAAGTGGTTATCGGACGTGGTGGTGAAACAATCAACTCTATCATCGACGAAACAGGCGTTAAAATCGATATCGACCAAGAAGGTCACGTATCAATCGCTTCTACAGATGCTGCTATGATCCAACGTGCAAAAGAAATCATCGAAGATTTAACACGTGAAATCGAAGTAGGCCAAGTGTACGAAGGAACTGTACGACGTATCGAAAAATTCGGTGCATTCGTAGAAATCGCTAAAGGAAAAGATGGATTAGTTCATATTTCTGAATTAGCACACGAACGCGTTGGTAAAGTAGAAGATGTACTTGCACTAGGCGACAAAGTGACTGTTAAAGTTATTGAAATCGATGGACAAGGACGTATCAACTTATCACGCAAAGCATTATTACCAAAAGAAGACAAAGAATAATCTTTCAATTCTAGCCTCTGCATTTTGCAGGGGCTTTTTTGTTTCTTCAAAAAGTACAGCAATAGAGCACTTCATGGATTCTTTGATATTCGCAAAAAAACAACAAATATGGTATTCTTATAGAGTATATAGGGTGGTGGAATCTACCCAAAAGAATCAATTTAAATAATAGAAAATGAGAGGTAAACCATGAGTTCAATTAAAATCATCGCACTTGGTGGTGTGAGAGAAAACGGTAAGAGCTTATATGCCGTTGAAGTGGAAGAAGAGATTTTCGTCTTAGATTGCGGTCTTGTCTATCCAGAAGATGAACTATTAGGGATTGATGTTGTCATTCCTGATTTCACATACTTAGAAGAAAATAAAGACCGTATTGCAGGGGTCTTCTTAACGCACGGACATGCCGATGCTGTAGGAGCCTTGCCTTATTTCTTACAAAACATTGATGCACCGGTATTCGGATCAAAATTAACGATTGCTCTTGCAAAATACTATGTTGACTCTTCAAATGTCGTTAAAGGCTTTGACGACTATCATGAAGTGACAGAAAATACAGAAATCGATTTTCCAACAGCAACCGTGAAGTTCTTTAAGACAACGCACACAATTCCAGATTCATTAGCGATTGTAATTAAGACTAGTGAAGGGAATATTGTGTATACTGGGGACTTCAAGTTCGACCAAAGTGCTGCAGTGGAATATCAAACAAACTTTGGACGTATCGCAGATGTAGGTGAAGACTATGTATTAGCACTACTTAGCGATTCAAGTGACGCAGAAAGCACTGTCGAAAACGTGAGCGACCGTAAAGTGGCTGAAACGATGTTGGAAACATTCCTCAATGCAGAAGGCCGTATTATCGTTGCCTGCGTTGCAAGTAATATTTTACGTATTCAACAAGTCATAAATGCAGCCTATGAATCAGGACGTAAAATTTTCCTAACAGGTTCAGAACTAGAAGAAATCGTAAATATCGCATTAAGCTTGAATAAATTAACAGTTCCAGATAAAGAGCTAATCGTGAACTTTAATCAAATGAAGAAATTAGCCGATGATGAATTAGTCATCCTTGAAACTGGAAATGCCGGAGAGCCAATTAAAGCCTTGCAAAAGATGGCGCTTGGCCGTCACCGTCAAGTGAACTTACACGAAGGCGACTTAGTGTATATCGCAACCACTCCATCAGTGGCAATGGAAACACAAATTGCACGTACGAAAGATTTAATCTACCGTGCAGATGCTGAAGTATTCGAAATGGCCAATAGCAAAAAATCAAGTGGTCACGCAACTCCAAACGACTTGAAACTGATGATGAACTTACTTCAACCAACATTCTTTATCCCAGTTCAAGGGGAGTATCGTAGCCTCTTAGCACACGCGGAACTCGCTAATGAATTAGGAATTCCATATAAAAATATCTTCATTCCTGGTAAAGGGGATGTCGTGGAAATCGAAAATGGCCGTATGAGCGTTACTGGACAAGTTCCAGCAGGAAATGTTTTAGTAGACGGAATCGGTGTGGGAGATATCGGAAATATCGTTCTAAAAGACCGTAAGATTCTGTCAGAAGACGGAGTATTCGTAGCCGTTGTGACGATTTCAAGACGTCTAGGCAAAATCCTTAGCGGCCCACAAATCATTTCACGCGGATTCGTGTATATGAAGACGAGTGAAGAACTCTTAACAGAAGCGCAAAAGATTGTGACAGATGTTGTCGAAGAAAACTTAGCCAGTGATGATTTCGAATGGCCGCGCCTCAAACAAGAAGTCAGAGACGCATTAAGTCGTTACTTATTCGATAAAACAAAACGTCGCCCAGTCATCTTACCGATGATTATGGAAGCTTCGAACTATAAGAAATAATTGAATTTAAGGAGATTAGAATGAATTCAAAAGCAGTTAAAATCTTACTTGAAGTACTTGGAGCCGTTGTGGTAAGTGCGGTATTATCGTTTATCCCACAAGAGGCACTTCCATTTGTCGTAGACCTTGCGATTATCCCATTAATCTTTGTGGCATTACGTCGCGGTTTAGTATGGGGATGTATTGCAAGTACCTTATTTGGTGTTATCCACATGTTCATTCATCCAAGTGGAGCAGGATACTTTATGGTTCCGTTCCATGACTCAGTGATGGCATACGGATTCGTGGGTGTTGCAGGATTCTTTGCACGTAACACGGTTCGTACAGCCTTTAACGCTCGTACGTCTTCAACAACATTAAACGTTGTGACAGCAAGCTTGATTGCAACATTTGTGAGCTATGGTTTCCATGCGATTGGTACAGCGATTGGAGCGCCAACGCTATTTTCAGCTGAAAAGGTAGCATTAGCACAAGGGTTCTTAGGCTTTGGCATGAGCTTTGTTGTGACATTAGTGGTGACAATTGTATTTTTAGTAACACCAATTTACGTGAAACGTTCGCTTTATATTCCAAAAGGAACACGTTTCTTATCACGTCGCGAACAATCACATTTATTAAACGATTAATACAAAAAGAGAAAGACCCTGATTCGTCGCGGTCTTTTTTCTTTCAATTTTGAGAGGAGAGCCAATGGCATTTATTAGTTCGATTCTTTATATCATCATTTTACTCAATACTATTGCCGCAATTATCACGGTGTTTCGTGAGCCTCGTGAAATTGCTGCCACATGGGGATGGCTGATCGTCCTTGTAATGCTTCCAGTCATCGGATTTATTATGTACTTCTTCTTTGGACGACGCATCCGTAAAAAACGCATCTTTAATTTACGCGCCCAAGAAACAATCGGCTTGCAAGAGTTAGTCGAGCAGCAACAGCGTGACTTAGCTTATACGAAGGGGAAAATCGGGCCTGCGAAATTCCTCTTTAAGAACCCGTACCAAGAAGATTTGGCGTCCTTTTTCCTTGAAGCTGATGATGCGATTATTACCGAGAATAATGATGTAGAGATGTTTGTGGACGGACAAGAGAAGTTTGACCGTCTAAAAGAAGATATAAAAAACGCTAAACATCATATTCACTTGCTGTATTACATTTTCAATCAAGATGAAATTGGCGAAGAAATCATGCAACTCTTGATCGATAAAGCCCAACAAGGGGTAGAAGTGCTTGTCATTTATGATGCCCTTGGATCACGGAAGACGCGCAATGTTTTTTGGAATAAGCTGCATGAAGCAGGCGGTCAGTCTGTTGCCTTCTTCGGGTACACATTGGGATTTATCAACTGGCGTATTAACTATCGTAATCACCGTAAGCTTGTTGTGATTGACGGTAAAATCGGCTATATTGGCGGATTTAATGTCGGAGACGAATATTTAGGTAAAGGGCCACTTGGTGCTTGGCGAGATACACATCTCCGCATTGTTGGGGATGCCGTTTATTCATTGCAATCGCGTTTCTTTGTCGATTGGAATGCCGCGGTTAAAGAAGAACAAAGACGAGAATTTATTCCAGAGTATTTCCCTCTAACCCAGGCAGAGGGCGATAATACCATTCAGATTGTTTCGACTGGGCCAGATAGCGATGTTCAGAAAATCAAGTTTGGTCTCGTTAAGATGATTCTAATGGCAAAAAAGTCAGTGTGGATTCAAACTCCATACTTTATCCCAGATGAAAGTGTCCAAGAGGCGTTAAGTATTGCTGCGATGTCTGGAGTGGACGTGCGCGTGATGATTCCATGTAAGCCGGACCATCCAGTCGTTTATCGCGCGACAGAATATTATTCGAATCAATTACTGAAATCAGGCGTGAAGATTTATGTATATCAAAAGGGATTCCTTCATGCCAAAACAATGGTCGTCGATGGTGAAATGGCAACCGTTGGGACCGCCAACTTTGATATGAGAAGTTTTCGTTTAAACTTCGAAGTGAATGCCTTTATTTATAACGAACAGTTCGCTAAACAAGTCGAGGAAGATTTCGTGCATGACTTGAAGAACTGTACCATCGCTAACGAAAAATACTTCGAAAAACAAGACCGCTGGAAGAGATTTAAACAGAAATTTGCAAGATTATTTGCACCAATCTTATAGTTGTTAATTAGATTGGAAAATGCACTCACAATAGCATTTGTGAGTGCATTTTTTATATTGTCTTAATCGAAGAAGGCCAAATATGGACATGTCCATATTTGGCCTTTTTTGCTTTGATTCGATTCAATTTTAAAAATAAACATTACCATATTTGGTAATTACCATATATGGTAAT
>CAJZJY010000051.1 GCA_916050055.1 uncultured Streptococcus sp. | reverse complement strand
GGGTCTGTCGCAAAAATTCGTGCTAAACAGATGCGTTGTTTTTGCCCTCCTGATAAATCTCCGATACGTTTATTGCGTTGCTCCCACATCCCTACGGATTTTAGAGAGCGTTCGATATGTTCATGATCTTCTGCATTTAATTTTTTGAACCAGCGCCCTTGTTGATAACGACCTGACGCCACAAGTTCATACACATTTGATGGGAACCCTACATTAAAAGAAGAAATCTGTTGCGGAGCGTATCCAATCGATAACTTCTCGCCATTGCTATTTTTCTTTGCAATAGTGGCTTTCCCACTCTTTGGTGTTAAGAGTCCTAAAATATTTTTTACTAAAGTAGACTTCGCTGCTCCGTTTTCCCCTGTCAAAATCACAAACTGACCCGGTTCCACCGTAAAGCTAATATCTTCAAGTACTGTCTCTTGTTCATATGAGAAAGAAAGATGTTCTACTGAAATATAACTCATACCTTTCTCCTTTCTAAATCGTAGTGATTCTTTTTTATACAATGGATAGAATAGCATATTGAGTGCACTCCGTCAATGTTTCGGGCTTTGGAAGCATCATCTGGAAACAAGGCGGCTTAGCGATTGTAACGTTCATTTTACTACTTGTTTTATAGTTTAAATAGCATCTTTAAGAATTATTGGGAAATTTTACCAATAATTCTTTTTTATATTGCTTTTCGGATTTCAGAGTGATATCATTTAGATATCAAATAGACAAAGGAGTCTTTTTTATGAACGAAAAAATTTTAAAAACAAAATCTAACGGTTTTGCTGCGTTGTTTAGCATTTTACTTCTACTCATCCTTTCAGTTGTGGGCTTTATTTCCTCAATTGCGTTGATAAAAATTGAAGGCCTACAAGTAGTTTGTATTATCCTCAGCATTCTAGTCTTTATCAGCAGTCTTATCCTTTTTGGAGGACTAAAAGTTGTTAAACCTCAAGAAGCGATTGTTTTGACGCTCTTTGGTGAGTACACAGGAAGTATTAAAGAACCTGGCTTCTATTTTGTAAATCCATTTAGCGTGGCTGTAAACCCTGCTGCGAAAACAAAATTAGGCCAAAGCGGTGACGTTGACCGTCAAAGCACTCCTGTCACAATTAGCACTACAGGCGGCGTTGAAGCTAATTTAAATGCCTTAAAAAATCAAATTTCTCTAAAAATTATGACGTTAAACAACTCTCGTCAAAAGATTAACGATTGCCTAGGGAACCCTGTTGAAATCGGAATTGCTGTGACTTGGAGAGTGGTCGATACGGCTAAAGCAGTCTTCAACGTAGATAACTACAAAGAATACTTATCTCTTCAATGTGATAGCGCACTTCGTAATATTGTGCGTATTTATCCATATGATGTAGCTCCAAACGTCGACACAACAGGTGATGGAGTTGCCGATGAAGGTAGCTTACGTGGTTCAAGTGAAGTCGTTGCAAAACGTATTCGCGATGAAATCCAAGCACGTGTTGAAAATGCAGGTCTTGAAATCATCGAAGCACGTATCACTTACCTTGCTTACGCTCCAGAAATCGCTGCAGTAATGCTACAACGTCAACAAGCTTCTGCAATTATTGACGCTAGAAAGATGATTGTAGACGGTGCTGTTGGAATGGTTGAAATGGCGCTAGAACGCTTAAACGAAGGAGAACTCGTAGAACTAGATGAAGAACGTAAAGCTGCGATGGTCTCTAACTTACTCGTTGTTCTTTGCGGAAATCATGATGCTCAACCAATCGTTAACACAGGAAGCCTATACTAACGATGGCTGATTTAAAGAAAAAACAAATTCCATTACGACTGTCATCTAAATTATATGCTGCTATCGCATCATGGGCAGAAGATGATTTTAGATCAGTCAACGGACAAATCGAATACTTATTAACGGAATGCGTGAAGCAACGTAAGAAAGATGGTAAATACGTCTCGGAAACCATTGACGAACCATTTGAAATCGATATTGAATAACAAAAAGGATGGACGAAATTCGTCCATCCTTTTTCTATTTATTCAAATTGTCAGCAGGTCGTTGATTGCTCCAACCAAAAGAAAATTAAATTTAAGCACCATGATTACGAAGAATCGTGCGGATTTTATAATCGTAGTAATGCGGAATAGCATTAAATGCGAAAAAGCTGGAGTTAGGAATTTATTCCTTACTCCAGCTTTGAGGCTTTAAAGGTGAGAGACTTCGGCTCGAACCGGTGCCCCATTACAGCGATTATAAACAAATCCGAAAGGATTCGAAGTAATCTTTTTGCACTTTATTGTTTAATTTTCTTTTGGCTATGCAGTGGTTTAGCGAAAATCATACGACCTGCTGCAGTTTGAAGGGCGCTCGTTACGACCACTTCAATCTCTTGGTTCATATAATATTGTCCATCTTCCACGACAATCATCGTACCGTCATCCAAGTACGCAACCCCTTGTTGGCGCTCCGTTCCCGATTTAACCACCGTCGTCTTCAAGGTTTCCCCTGGAATTACAACTGGCTTGATGGCTTGCGCTAACGCATTAATATTAAAGACTGGCACATTTTGGAACTCACTAACTTTATTTAAGTTAAAATCGTTTGTGATAATAATGCCGTCAATCGCCTTTGCCAAGCGAATTAACTTGCGGTCCACTTCATTAATATCGTCATAGTCTCCATCGTAAATTTCAACTTTAATATTCTCTTCTTTTTGAAGAGCGTTTAAAATATCTAATCCACGGCGCCCTCTCACACGTTTTAAGCTATCAGCGCTATCGGCGATATATTGTAATTCATTCAGTACAAATACTGGAATCACGAGTACTCCTTCGATAAAGCCTGTTTTAGCGATATCGTAAATTCGTCCATCAATAATGACGCTTGTATCAAGCAGTTTGTATTTTCTGAAGTTATCTCCTGCTTTACGTTCAAGCACTGGAGAATCCTCCGTTTTCTTTCTTGTTCCCGTAAAAGCTTTTAAAATATCTTCACGACGCGTCGTTCCCACATAAAAGCCAAGATACCCAAAGATAATACTTAAGGCGATTGGTAAAGCTTGCGTAATTGCTGGAATTTGTAAGTTTGTAAATGGCAATCCAACGAGCCATGCGACTAAGAGCCCAATCAGTGCACCAATCATTCCAAAGAGTAAATAGCTCACAGAAAGTTGGCTAACGAGTTTTTCAAGTCTACGAATACCCGCTAAAATCGGATCCGTCACGAATAGGGATATAAAGAATAAAATAATAGCACCTAACAAAATATTCGTAACTTGAGATGTTAACCATTCATTCGTAATGTTGAATGCTTGCCATAGACTTGGAAAGTACGTTGCACCTAAAGACCCTCCGAGCAATACGAAAATCAGTTGCAATAACTTTCTTCCGTATGCTCGAAATTTTTTAGGTTGTTCCATAACAGTTCTCCTTTCTAATTTTCTTTTCCGAAGGCTTTGTAAATAGCTTCTTTGACAGAAGATACTCCAACGACTTCGATATTTTTTGGAAGTTCCCATCCATCTAAATTATTTTTTGGAATAAAGACACGCTTGAATCCGAGCTTTTCAGCTTCGCGAACACGGTCATAGACACGATTCACTTTACGAATTTCACCAGTCAAGCCGATTTCTCCGATAAAGCAATCACCCATTTGCGTTTCTTTTTCCTTGTAGCTTGAAACAATACTCATTGCAATCGCTAAGTCGACTGCGGGTTCGCCCAGTTTCAAACCACCTGTTGATTTAAAGTAAGCATCTTGGTTTTGTAATAGAAGTCCTGCACGTTTCTCAAGAACTGCCATCAAGAGCGCTACACGATTATAGTCCAAACCACTTGTCGTACGGCGTGCATTTCCAAAGGCCGTTGGTGACAATAAACATTGCACCTCTGTTAAAATCGGTCTAGTTCCTTCAAGAGACACGACAATTGCAGAGCCTGTTGCGCCTGCAAGACGTTCTTCTAAGAAGACTTCGGAAGGGTTCGTTACTTCGTTCAGCCCTTCTTGATGCATTTCGAAAACGCCAATCTCGTTAGTGGACCCAAAACGATTTTTCACGGAACGAAGCACGCGGAAGCTATGATGTTTATCCCCTTCGAAATAAAGAACGGTATCCACCATATGTTCCAACATACGTGGCCCTGCTAATGCTCCTTCTTTTGTCACGTGACCAACGATAAAGATAGCAATCTGATTGAGCTTTGCTAGTCGCATCAATGTAGCTGTCGCCTCACGAACATGAGACACACTTCCTGCAACCCCATTGGCTTGCGGATGTGTCATCGTTTGGATGGAATCGATAATGACATAGTCTGGTTTCAATGCTTCCACTTGCGCAACGATATCTTCTAGGTTTGTTTCAGCGTAAATATAAAATCCGTCTGCTTGCATCCCAAGACGCTCCGCACGCATTTTAATTTGAGACGCACTTTCTTCTCCCGAGACATAGAGAACCGTTCCTTGTGTTTGTTGTAATTCACTAGACACTTGTAATAATAAGGTAGATTTTCCAATCCCAGGGTCTCCACCAATTAATACTAGAGAACCAGGCACCACTCCGCCTCCAAGTACACGGTCGAGTTCGCTAATCGATGTCTTCACACGATTCACACGCTCATAAGAAACTTGGTCTAATCGCATTGGTTTTGTCTTATGTGCTTCTTCTGAATGTTGCACTAAAGAAGGACGTTTCGCATTGCTCGTCGTTTCCTTGAACTCTTCCATCGTAGACCAGTTCCCGCAGTTTGGGCATTTTCCTAAATATTTTGGTGAATTATATCCACACTCTCTACATACAAAACTTGTGGCTGCTTTTGCCATTTTGGCTCCTTTCTAACGAACGCCAGAAGAACCAAAGCCGCCTGTACGTTCATTCATATCGTTTTCTTCATCCGCATCCGCTTTTAAGAACGGTAGGAAGATTCCTTGGCCGATACGATCGCCTTTTTTAATTTCTTTATCGAATAATCCGAAGTTTAATAATTGGAAGTAAATATGCCCTTCATTGTCAGGGTTGTTGTAGTAGTCGCTATCCACGATTCCCACACCGTTTGGTAAGACAAGGAAGTGTTTCAATGGGTTACTTGAACGGTTCGCCAATTGTAAGTACTCATCTTCTTGCATATAAGACTTGATTCCCGTTGGAACAAGCACTGGTTTTAAGACTTTTTGCTCTTTAGCCAATTCTTCTTCTACTTTTTCTTTATCCGTTGTATAAATCCATTGTTTTAATTGAGTGGCTGCAAATTTGAAAAGCATTTTCCAAATGCTTGGTAATATGATATCTTCGGCAGCTTCGAAGTCATATCCTGCTGAATGTTTTGTCGAACGTTTTGGAACAGTGATTCCTTTTCCTTCATAAGCAGATACGATTTCAAATCCACGTTTTCTTTCCATTTCATCACCTTTTTCATGTAAGTTTCTATCCCCTATCATAACATTGTTTGGCACGTGTTGCATCCTTCTCAATACTTTTTTACTTCTTTATTATAAGTTACGTCCAAATTTTAAAAATAAGGGATACTTTTTGGGCAAAGTGCACAATTTTTACAGTCGTTTTTGTGCAACCTTCCCCTATCTCTTTCCCCCTAAAAATCGTAAACTGTTACTGTAAAACAAATTATAGGGGGAAATCCTAATGGTAGAAATGCAATTAAATCATATTCACAAAAAATATGACAACGCGGAAAACTATTCCGTAACAGACTTTAACTTACACATCAAAGACCGCGAGTTCATCGTATTCGTAGGTCCTTCAGGATGCGGTAAATCAACAACTCTTCGTATGATCGCTGGTCTTGAAGATATTTCTGAAGGGGAATTAAAAATTGGCGACGTTGTAATGAACGACGTAGCTCCAAAAGATCGTGATATCGCGATGGTATTCCAAAACTATGCCCTATATCCTCACATGAGCGTATATGACAACATGGCATTCGGTTTGAAATTACGTAAATACGACAAAGCTGAAATTGACAAACGTGTTAAAAACGCAGCTGAAATCTTAGGATTAGCTCAATACTTAGAACGTAAACCAGCAGCTTTATCTGGTGGTCAACGTCAACGTGTGGCTTTAGGACGTGCGATCGTTCGTGATGCGAAAGTATTCTTAATGGACGAACCTCTTTCTAACTTAGATGCTAAATTACGTGTTGCGATGCGTGCTGAAATTGCGAAATTACACCGTCGTTTAGAAACAACAACAATTTACGTAACTCACGACCAAACAGAAGCGATGACAATGGCTGACCGTATCGTAATCATGAAAGATGGTTTCGTACAACAAATCGGTTCACCACAAGAAGTGTACAACACTCCTAACAACGTATTCGTAGCTGGATTCATCGGATCACCAGCAATGAACTTCTTCAATGTAACATTGAAAGATGGCGTGATTTCAAATGGTAAAGGTTTATCATTACAATTACCTGAAGCGAAGAGAAAACTTCTTGAAGACAAAGGTTACAATGGAAAAGAATTAATCTTCGGTATCCGTCCAGAAGATATCGAAAGTTCTCAAATCGCTATCGATACTTACCCATCATCTTCAGTGAAAGCAGAAGTTGTCGTATCAGAATTACTTGGTGCAGAAACAATGCTTTACACTCGTGTTGACGATACTGAATTCGTATCTAAAGTGGATGCTCGTGACTTCCACAACCCAGGCGAAACAGTTGAATTAGCATTCGACTTAAACAAATCTCACTTCTTCGATAAAGAAACTGAGGAAGTTATTCGCTAAGAATAAACTATAGAAACTACAAAAGCTGACAACTCCTATGAGCCGTCAGCTTTTTCATTTATACATCTATTTATTCGTCTACTTCTTGAAACTCACATTCAAAACGATATTCAAAGAACTTCTCGATAACGGCTTTGAGTTCATCCGTACTTAGCTTTTGAATAATCGCATCGAAATCAATCGCTTCTAGTTCTTCCTCAGTCAGCTTTTGATAAGGTGGTAAATCAGAATACTTTCTTAACTCATCATAAACAATGAAGTCCCCATCAATAAACGATTCGATAAGTCCACGTTTTTGAAGAAGGTAAAACAATTCTGGATAACTATCAGCCGTAAAACTGTACACCGTCTTATCAGAATAAATACCACAGCAGTGTGTTTGATTGAGATTTAATTTTACTTTTGTCATCTTAGTTTAGCCTCCATTACTCTATAAAAACCTATCTAAATAAGAAGCTACGGAACATTCACGGAACAAAACTTGCCGTAACCTCGATATAGCCACAAAAAGATAAGGAGAAGAGGAGATTTGAACTCCCGCGCCGCTTTTACGACCTATCGCATTTCGAGTGCGACCCCTTCAGCCTCTTGGGTACTTCTCCATGGTTCTAGTATAGTACGGAGAGTTTCGCCAGGCAATCCCTTTTTTAAAAGAAAACAAAAAAACCACCGACTCGCAGCCGGTG
>CAJZJY010000050.1 GCA_916050055.1 uncultured Streptococcus sp. | reverse complement strand
CCCTCAATAGACTCATATGAGGCCATCTGGAACAATAAATCACTTGAGAGGCCATCGATGCTTTCTTCGCCAATAAATTGCTCTAATGGCTCTTTATCGCCCATTCTTAAAGTGGCTTCAACGTACAATTCTTGTGCACGTTCTTCTTCCCCAGTTTCCCTTGGGTTTTGTTTTAAGAAACGGTCCAAGAAAAATGCGCTACGTTCAAAACTTCCTGCTTCAAATAATAATGTTCCAAGGTAAAAATCAATAATCGCTTCATCTGGATCTAAGTCTTTCGCCTTTAATAGTTTTTTCTCTGCTAAGTCGAAATCTCCCTCTTCTCGGTAAGCTTCTGATTGCACCACTAACACACTTGGGTAGTCTGGATCTGTTTCAGGAATATCATACAGAATCGATAACGCTTGATCTGTTTCTCCTTCAGCTACTAAGATCTCGGCTAATAAGATCGTCCAAATCGCTTCGTCTGGTTCCACTTCGGTGAGTCGTAACAAGGCACGTTTGGCTTCTTCGTAGAAACCAATCGATACAGAATAAGTCGCTAAATCTGCCATCTCTTGAAGGTCTTTTTCTGGGTCAAAATTGTCAAAAAAACGATGGTAGTGTTCATAGACTTTATCAATATCTCGTTCTTGTAAGGCTTGTTCAATCGCTTCGATTACTTGTGTCATAATGTCTCCTTTAGCAGATAAACTGCATTTAAATATGTATACTATTGAAGTTTTACACCAAAAAAAGAAGGTGTTATATAGAGTTAACTCTAATATAACACCAATTAAAACTTCATGCTATGAAAAATAATTCATTGGAATTATTTTTTAACTGCATCTTTAAGAGCTTTACCAGCTTTGAATGCTGGAACTTTAGAAGCTTTGATTTTGATTTCTTTACCTGTTTGAGGGTTACGTCCTTTACGAGCAGCGCGTTCGCGAACTTCGAAGTTACCAAATCCGATAACTTGAACTTTTTCACCTGCTTTTAAAGCTTCTTGAATTGTTTCGAATAACGCTTCAACTGTTGCTGAAACATCTTTCTTTGTTAATTGCGTTTTTTTAGCAACGCGATCTACTAATTCTGCTTTGTTAGCCATTTTAGTTTCACCTCCGTCAAATAAGAATTTCTATCAGAGTTCGTTGAGTGGTCCAACTTATCTGGAAATCGAAAATTAGTTTTGATTTCCTCTAGATTATACCATTCAACCTCTATAGTTTCAATGTTTTATATCTTGTTTTATAAGGGTTATATGAATTTTTTTACTTTCTTTGGCGCGTAATCATATGAATTGGTGTTCCCTCGAAGCCAAATGCTGAGCGAATTCGGTTTTCTAAGAAACGTTCATATGAGAAATGCATCAATTCAACGTCATTTACAAATGTGACAAATGTTGGTGGTTGAATCGCTACTTGCGTCATATAGTAAATCTTCAAGCGGTTCCCTTTATCCGTTGGAGTTGGGTTCATCGCAATCGCATCCATTAATACATCATTCAATACAGAAGATGAAATACGACGTGAACGAACTTCATGAATCTCTTTTAAGATTGGTGGGATTTTTGTAAGACGTTGTTTTGTCTTCGCAGATACAAAAATAATAGGAGCATAAGATAAGTATAAGAACTCTTGACGAATCTTATCTTCAAATTCTTTATAAGTCGAATTATCTTTTTCAAGCGTATCCCATTTATTCACTAAAATAACGACACCCTTACCCGCTTCATGAGCATATCCCGCAATCTTCTTATCTTGTTCTTGAATTCCCTCTTCGGCATTCAAGACCACACAAACAATGTCGCTTCGCTCAATCGCTCTTAAGGCACGTAAGACACTATATTTTTCAGTTGATTCAAAGACACGGCCTTTCTTACGAATACCGGCAGTATCAATCATCTTGAAGATAGTACCTTCTTCGTCTTCAAATGTCGTATCGATGGCATCACGAGTCGTTCCAGCAACATTAGATACAATGACACGCTCTTCTCCAAGCATTGCATTCACTAAGCTTGATTTTCCTACGTTTGGACGACCAATAAAACTAAACTTAATCACATCTTTATCTTCTTCGTCATCATTCTCTTCCGGGAAGGCTTTTACTGCTGCATCTAATAAATCTCCAAGCCCTAATCCATGACTTCCAGAAATTGGGAATGGCTCACCGAATCCTAATGAATAGAAATCAAAAATTTCAGAACGTAATTCAGGATTATCTACTTTATTAACAGCAAGTAAAACTGGCTTATTTGTACGATAGAGTAATTTTGCAATGTGTTCATCAGTCGTTGTTACGCCCTCTTTTACACTTGTTAGAAAGATAATCACATCGGCTTCTTCCATCGCAATTTCTGCTTGCATACGGATGTTTGACATAAACGGTTCATCCGTAATATCAATTCCACCTGTATCAATAATATTAAAGGAGTGCCCTAACCACTCACCTTCAGAATAGATACGGTCACGAGTGACTCCGGCGATATCTTCTACGATAGAGATACGTTCTCCGACAATACGGTTAAAAATTGTAGATTTTCCGACATTTGGTCTTCCTACAACGGCAATAACTGGTGTTGACATACTATTCCTCCTTTTCTCTAATTCTATCATAAAAATAGTCTGGAACCAGTCCAGACTATTTCCACTTAACTTTTATTTGAATGTTATTCTTCAACTTTAAGTTCAGAAAGTTGATCACCTAAACGATCCGCTAAAGAGAATGAAACATCTTCTTCAGGTAATTCGTAAGTTTCTTCAACCACTTCTTCAACTTCTTCTTTTTCAGGTTTTGGAGCTTCTTGTAAAGCTTTAATACTTAAAGAAATACGTTGTTGTTCTGGATGAACTTCAAGAACTTTCACTTGAACTTCTTGACCTTCTTTAAGAACTTCGTGTGGTGTTGCAATATGTTGGTGAGCAATTTGTGAGATGTGAACTAATCCTTCTACTCCAGGGAATAATTCAACAAATGCTCCAAATGTAGTTAGACGTTTTACTAAACCATCTAATACAGAACCAACAGCTGCACGTTCTTCAATGTTATCCCATGGTCCTGCTAATGTATCTTTGATTGATAATGATACACGTCCGCTTTCTGGATCCACAGAGATTACTTTAGCTTGAACTTCTTCGCCAACTTTTAATTTGTCGCTTGCTTTCGCAACGTGCTCGTGAGAGATTTGAGAGATGTGAACTAAACCATCCACACCACCTAAGTCGATGAATGCACCGAAGTTTGTTAATCGAGCTACTTTACCAGTCACTACAGAACCTTCTTGAATTGCTTCAAATACAGCTGCACGCTTAGCTGCTTTTTCAGCTGCAACTAAGTTTTTACGTGATAAGATTAAACGATTTTCGCTTGGTTCGATTTCAACGATTTCAAAAGCTAATGTTTGGCCTTTGAATTGAGCTAAGTTATCAACATAGTGGTCTGATACCATTGAAGCTGGTACGAAAGCACGAACTCCTGCATCCACTACTAAACCACCTTTAACAGCATCCACAACTGGAGCTTCGATGATTTCTTTGTTATCGAATTTAGCTTGAATTTCTTCCCAAACTTTACGTGCATCTACACGTTTTTTAGAAAGTAAGAAACTTCCATTTTCTTTATCTTTGATTTGTTTGATGACTACTAAATCAACAACATCCCCAACAGCTAAAACGTCTTCTACACGTTCTACTGGTGATGTTGATAATTCATTGAAAGGAATAACCCCTTCAACTCCTCCACCGATAATTCCGACGATGGCTTGTTTATCTTGTAGAGTTAATACTTCACCTTGTACTAAATCTCCGATTTGAATATCTTTAACGATATCGAGCGCATCTTGCATTGTTTGTAATTCTGACATGTGACTTCCTCCTAAGCGCGACAATTCATGCGAACATAAAGTTTGATTTTTGTGTAAAATAAAACTTTTTATCCACTTACAATCATACCACTAAATGAAAACGAATTCTAGTGTTTTTGTGTAAAATCTGGTTAATTCGTTAACTTTTCTTGGATAAGATTCGTAATTTTAGAAACGACTTCTTGAATTGATAGGCTTGTTGTATCGATTTCAATTGCATCATCCGCTTTTTTCAAAGGAGACTCCTTACGAGTGCTATCTAAAAAGTCACGATGAGCGATTTCTTCTTCTAATTTTTCTAAAGATAACTCAATACCCTTCTCTTGGTTTTCTCTAAAACGGCGAAGGGCGCGTTCTTTAACAGAAGCTACTAAGAAAATCTTTAATTCAGCATTAGGAAGTACCACTGTCCCGATATCTCGACCATCCATAATAATCGAATGATTTTCAGCAATCTCTCTTTGCATTTGTACAAGCTTCACTCGAACTGCTTTAATTGCTGAAACTTCAGATACATTTCTAGTCACTTCAAGATCACGAATTTCACGTGTGACATCTTCTCCATTTAAGAAGACAAGTTGGCCATCTTCAGTATTTTTAAAACTGATGTCTAAATGCTCTAATAATTCTGCAATCGCCTTTTCATCATCGACAGAAATATGATTTCTTAAAAACGCTAATGTAGTCGCACGATACATCGCGCCTGTATCTAAATAAAGAAAATTTGTTTCTTTAGCAATTAGTTTCGAAATTGTACTTTTACCAGACGAAGCTGGTCCATCAATTGCAACTTGCATACTCTCTCTCCTTCTCAAAAAGAAAGCCTGAAACGTCTTGCGTCTCAGACTTCTTGTATTTTAGTCGTGTATTATTGTGCTACTTTTAATGTAGTACCTGGAGCAATATTATCTCCTGTAAGACCATTAATTTGTTTTAATGTTGCAACATCCATACCATGATTTACTGCGATACGGTATAAAGTATCTCCAGCTTTAACTGTGTAAGAACCATAGTTACCGTTTTGTTGTTGCGCTTGAGTAGTTGGTGTTTGTTGTGTTGTCTGAGCTTGACGAGGAGCTGTCGTTGTTGCTTCGTTAGCTGTAGTTGTAGCCTCTTGTTTTGTTGTAGCAGCTGTTGTTTCTGGAGTTGCTGTTGTAGTTTCAACAGTCTTCGTTAACATTACATCATCAGCTGTTCTTGGTTTTACTTGGTTACTATTATTGCTAATTGAGAACCACATCATAAATAATACTGGTGCTACAATTACAATTAAAAATACAAATAATAAAACATTTGATAATGGTGCTACTGCTTTCCCACCTGAGTTTCTAGCACTACGAGAGAATTGACGATTCTTTAAATTCTCATCTTCTCCAAATTTTCTTTCCCATGGTTGTTCTTCTGTTTGATTTAAATCTTCATTATTATTAAAGTTATCGCTCATTCAAAAATCCTCCTAATTTGACCCAATGCTATCCTCAGTCAATTCATTACACAATATAGCATATTCTTACACTCAGGGCAAACTTTTACTTTAGTACTATTGTAGCATAATTTCTCAAAAAATCACTCTATTTAATCATAGATTAAATAAAATTTTAAAGCTTTCTTCAAAGGTGTTTTTGCCATTTTCTTCTTCATTCCAATTTTCAGTTACATCCAGCAGAAATAGATCAAGATGTCTGCAACTACTACACTTTCCACACGGCTCTGTTCGATTTTCTCCAAAGAACTGTGCTAAGTACTGTTCTTTGCACTGACTCGTGGTCGCAAATTCTTCAATCTGTCGCAATTGCTTTAATTTACGCCCCCGCTGCATCTTGATAAATTCATTCTTTTGATCATTATTCCAATGAAAAGCCTCTGCAATTTCTTTTATATTTTGATGCAGTTCCGTTTCTTCCACGTCCTCCACTTCATAGGACCGTTCGATTTTGCGGCTCATCTGAGGAAAATCATCCGGATGAACAAAGGCAATGCAACGACTAAACTGCAAGTCTCTTCCAGCTCGGCCAATTTGCTGCACATAATCTTCAAGTGTTTGAGGCAGCTGGTAATGAATAATCGTACGAATATTTGACTGGTTAATTCCCATTCCAAAAGCACTCGTTGCTAATAAGATATTCACTTCTCCTCTAAAGAATTTCTGTTGAATCGTTTGACGATCACTACTATGTCTTTTGGAGTGGAAGGTATCTATTTTTGTAAAGCCTTCTCCTAGCAGCGCCTCTTTCAGCCCTTCAATTTCTTTAATTGTCGCAGCGTAAACGATACAAGGAAAGTCCACACGCTTCAACAATTCAGAGAGCATCTTACTGCGAAGTCCTTCAACCGAAATGACATCAATTTCACGGTTCTTCAAGAAGGCATGCCCTTGGAAATAAGTTGTTTTGTTCTTATCCAGCCCTAAGAAAGTATAAATATCATGAATCACTTGTGTCGTAGCCGTTGCAGTTAACGCCAACGTTCTAGGATTTTTCAAACTCTTTCTCATCTTACCGATAAATAGATAATCACTTCTAAAGTCATATCCCCACTGTGATATACAATGCGCCTCATCGACAACGAGTAAGCCTATTTCAAGCTTCGATAATTGCTTAAAGAATCTTGGTGCTTGTAGCATCTCCGGAGAAACAAAAATAAATTGATACTCATTTAACGTACTTAAAATATAATTCTTCTCAGACTCTGACATAAGAGACGTGATGGCCACTACTCTATGAATTCCTAGCTCTTTTAAACTAGCAACTTGATCCACCATTAAGGCAATTAGCGGAGACACAATCACGACTCTGCATTTTTCCTTGATTCCAATATATTGGTAGATAAATGATTTCCCATTCCCCGTTGGTAAAATCGCAATCGCATCATGCCCTTCTTCAAGAGACGTGATGACTTCTTTTTGACCTTCTCGGAACTCCTTATATCCAAATCGATTCAATATTGGATCCATGTCATTCACGCTCCTTTAAGGCTTTAATTTGATAGTATCTGAATAAGAAGAAATCCATTTTCTTCCCTTCAGCTTCAAATTGTTCTTTGGCTACTTTATATTTTGGATAAACTCCATCGTTAAATAGCATTTTATATTGTTTGGCTACAGAGCTTTCTTCCACACGTTTATAAAACGCATCTTTTGTAAGTAATAAATGCTTTAATAGATGATCGTTAATCGTACTCTCTTTGAGTTTACGAAGGCGTGCAATCTCTGTTCGCTTTAATCCTTTTTCAAATAGTCGAACGGTCTCTTGAACGGAAATCGTTTCATGAGAAATCCATTCAAACATTTTTGCAAACCATCCATAAGTGATTGGGAAATTTTCAGAGTCCTCAAAGACATCACACACCCATTTCATTAAAACTAATCTTGAAAGAGGTTCACAGTCTTCAACCGTGGTAAATTCCCACAAGGAAACGAGCTCATCTTCTAAAGCCGCTGTCGACTTAGCTCCATTGAAAAGGCCTACCCAATGTCCTTTCACAGATTCATCTTGTCTATTAGCCCATGCCTGGAATTCATTCACAACACTACTAAACCAAGCTGGTGTAATCGTCTCTTTTTCTTCTTTATACCATCGT
>CAJZJY010000049.1 GCA_916050055.1 uncultured Streptococcus sp. | reverse complement strand
GAGTCAGTAATTCACATCGATTATGATCGCTATTATTATTCCTATAGAATCCGAATGCTCTTCGTTTTTCAACAGGCGATACGCTATGTTTCTCCCATTCCAGCTGGGCAGCTTCTAACAAAAAAATTACCAAAATTTTGAAACTGACTTACGAAATAGAAAACTTCGAAAGAATAAAAGGAAATTCTTTGGGGAGGGAGAGACAAAAAAAGCAGCTCGGTTAGAGAGCTGCTTCGATGACAAAATTGTTAATGTATTCGATGATGGTAAAGAAATTAATGACTAGTAAGAAGAGGACTAAAGCAAGGAGTTGTTTTTTCCATGTTAAAACGACGTATCCGATAAAGTCGCGGATAAAAGCGTTTAGAGAATAATAGAGTTTTGTTCTGGCACCGTAGCCGACGCATTTGTATCCCATTTTTCTAGCTAAAACGACGGCGCGGAAAATGTGGAAATAGTTCGTTACGATGGCTGCTCTATGATTGGATTCTGGATACCGTTCCTTGATGATTCCATAAGAGTTGTGCAGGTTTTGCTCCGTATTCACCGACTGGTCTTCCATGATAATCCACTCTTCTGGCACCCCTTGTTCTACAGCGTAGCGTTTCATTGCTTCCGCCTCGGAAATCACTTCATCGGCGCCTTGACCACCACTCATAATTAAGTAACATGGCTTTTCTTGTTTCTTCCAAATGGCGATACCACGATTGATGCGGCTAGCTAGCAGCGGCGTTACTTTTTCACCGATAAGACCTGCGCCAAGGACAATAATATGATCGAACTGGTAGCGTCTCATATGCACGCTATTGGCAAAAGTCGTTAAGAAATACATCACTAATTCGACCGCAAAGAAAATTCCTACCGCAGCGAATACACGCGCAAGTCCTACAAGCCAAACGTTTGATTCCGTTACTTGCAAGCGCGGGTTGACGAATAAGTAAACGACGAAGGCAATACCCAATCCCAACGCTAATAAATTCGTAACTCTGAAACCTTCTCGCTTAATCAAGTTCCACCCGGAAACGAGTAAAAACAAAGTCCCCCAGATTGGTAAATATAAGATAGCGACAAATGGCAGAAAGAGGAATCCCATAGAGATAAAGCCTCCTAACGAACCTGACTCTACGTCGAAGTAACGTGTAATAGATACAAAAAGGAGGCTATAAAACGCCAGAAACCAACCGAAGCTGAGCGCTCCAAACCAGATACTTCTGCGCTCTGGAATTAGTCGTATCAAGACTCCGACAATGATTAAACCAACAAAAATAAATTCCATGATATTCCTCCTCAAAATTAATTCGAGTGTACTAAAGTTATGTTGTTACGTCAACTAAGCGCAAGCTATTTCTATTTTTGCGCACAAAAAAACCACCGGAAAACCGGTGGCATCAAAGTTTAAGTTAAATTATAGTTTAACTACGTTAGCTGCTTGTGGTCCACGAGCGCCTTCTTCAACATCGAATTGAACTGCTTGTCCTTCTTCTAATGTTTTGAATCCTTCTGATTGGATTGCTGAGAAGTGTACGAATACATCGTTTCCACCTTCACGTTCGATAAACCCAAAACCTTTTTCTGAGTTAAACCATTTTACTGTACCTTGTTCCATGAACATTTCCTCCTTGTGCCATAGCACTTGTTATTGATATTCTTGCTAATGGTTCGAAAGGAGTAATATCTTACACAATTTCTTTACATAACAAAAACACAACCTAAGTATAACATCTCACAGGCAAATTTGCAAGAGTATTTCCGATTTCACTGAGAATTAAGTAGAACAATTGCTGTTTCGTGCGTTTTTTCCGAATCGTTTCGTTAATTTTCAATAATATTTTTCGTGAAAATCGAAAACAATCTGTTTTCATCTTTTTCTAAAATTCAACTTTTCACATTCTTTTGAGCCGTTTTTAAAAAGCCCCGAATTCTTTTAAAGAAATATACTCCTCTCCTCCGACTACAAAATGATCTAGAAGCTCGATGCCCATGAGTTCACCGCACTCCATCAAGCGACGTGTAAAATCGATATCCGCTTGGGAGGGTTCAGGGTTTCCGCTCGGGTGATTATGGCCAATGATGACGCGTGCCGCCGAAAACCGCACTGCCTCCCGGAAGATTTCTCTAGGATGCGCCACTGCACTGTTCAGCCCACCGATGAAGATCATTTTCTTCTTGATAATCTCGTTTTTCATGTTCAAATACAAGGCGACAAGATGTTCCTGATAGGCATCCTTCAACTCCTGCACAATCCACTGGCCGGCCATCTTGGAGGACGTAATCTTCCCGAGTTTCATTTGCGCGGCATTGCTTAAGCGCACACCAAGTTCCATGGCTGCCTTGAGTTCTATCGCCTTTGTTCTGCCGATACCATTAATATGCATGAGTTCGTCCAGGCTCGCCATCTTTAGCGAATGCAAGTCCTCGAAGGTGTTTAAGACAACGACCGCCAGCTGAAGAACGTTTAAATCCTTGGAACCTGTTCGCAGTAATATCGCGAGTAGTTCATGCGTTTCAAGCACTTTAGCGCCATACCGTTCGAGGCGTTCTCGTGGCATGGCGCTTAAAGGCACTTCTAATAATTTTGATTCAATCATTGTGACACTTCCTCTTTGTTTTCTCTACAAAGAGTTACGATGTCTATTCTTCTTTGGGCTTACGGTTTTTCCACCAATGACGAACTTCGGCGATAAAATACAATGACCCCGTCACCCATAATTCGCTCCTGTCGTCTGTTGAGCTGGCGAAACGGTCGATGACGTCTTCAAAGCTTTCTTCATAGGAAACCTGAGGAGAATCCAAGTACGCTTCGACATCACTTCTAGCAATCGACAGGCCTATAGAAGGATGAAAACTCGTCAAGATGATGTTCACATCAGGAAGAGCTTCCTGCAGTCTTAGAAGCATCTGTTGACTATCTTTTCGAGTCAGTGCGCTAAATAACAGCGTCTGTTTCTTGCCAACACGAGCCGTCATGTTTTGAATGAGTCGCTCGATGGCCGGCAAATTATGAGCACCGTCGATGATCACAAGCGGGGTTTCTTGCAACACTTCCATGCGTCCTGGCCAGGAAACAACTCGTAGGGCCGCCTCGATACATTCGGCCTGCACACTTCTACCCGTAGCTTCCATCCAAGAGCGAAATGCTCGAATTGCAACGGTCGCATTCTCCTTTTGGAAGGCTCCTTTAAGGGATAACTGCTCCAGCGAAATCATCTGTGAGGAATCTTGATACGACTCTTCGATTAGAAAGAAGTCTTCGTCAAACGCCTGCACTGTTGCGCCTTTCTCACTAGCAATCTCACGAATCACATCCATACATTCACGCGTTACTGGCCCGACAACCACTTGTTGCCCAGACTTAATAATCCCTGCTTTTTGCGCCGTAATTTCTTCCAACGTAGTTCCGAGTAAGTCTTGATGGTCCAACCCAATCGTCGTAATGACACTGACGAGTGGATGGCCGACATTCGTATTATCGAGAAGACCTCCAATCCCGACTTCAATAATCGCAAGGTCGACCGCTTCCTGTTGAAAGACGACAAACATCATTGCCGTTAAAATCTCAAAATAATTAAAGGCTCCCCAATCTTCGAATAAGCGGATCTCCACTTCTCTTATGACGGATGCGGCTTGCCAGAACGGCTCCTCCCCTAGGGGCACTCCGTCTAGCTGAATCCGTTCCCTAACACTGTCCATATGTGGTGAAGTGAATGTCCCTACTCGCAACCCATGTGCCTTTGCAAAGGCCGTCACCATTGCTGCAGTGGACCCTTTTCCATTCGTCCCAGCAATATGAATACTCTTCAACCCTCGTTCCGGATTTCCAAGTGCACTAAGGATAGCCTCCATGCGGTACAATCCATGTTTTCTCGGAATACTCTCGCTCTTTTTTAACCACTCTTGAATCATTCACTCACCTCCTGTTTTCCTCATTTATCATAACAGAAAATGACTCTTTGGAACATACAAAAGAGAGCGCATGACACTTCATACGCTCTCCCCGCAGTTAAATCGGATTAGATTTTCTTCAATGTTGCGATACGTTCTAACACTGCTTCACGTTGTGCTTGATAGTCCGCACCTTTTGCACGTTCAGCTTCAACAACTGCTGCAGGAGCTTTTGCCACAAATTTCTCGTTCGATAATTTCTTCTCGACACGATCCACTTCTTGTTGCAATTTCTCTGCTTCTTTTTCAAGACGAGCGATTTCGTCTTCGATGTTGATTAACCCTGCTAATGGTAAGTAAATTTCAGCACCTGTGATAACAGAAGTTACCGCATCAGATGGCGCTTCAACGTCTTCACCATACACGAATTCTTCTGGATTTGAGAAGCGTGCAATGTAAGATTCGTTTTCTTTCAAGATTGCATAGTGCGCTGCATCGCTCACTTTCGCGATAATGTTAATTGGTTTTGATAATGGTGTGTTCATTTCGTTACGAACTGTACGTACTGAACGGATGAAGTCCATTAAGAATTCCATTTCTTCGGCTGCTTGTTCGTCCATTTGTTCTGGGTGAACCGTTGGGTAAGTTGCGACCACTAATGATTCCCCAACGTGAGGAACAGATTGCCAGATTTCTTCTGTCACGAAAGGCATGATTGGGTGTAATAGACGTAATGTGTTGTCTAATACATATACAAGAATGCTACGTGTTGTTAATTTCGCAGCTTCGTCGTCCCCTGCTAATGTTTCTTTCGACATTTCGATATACCAGTCACAGAAATCATCCCAGATGAAGCGATATAAGAGACGTCCTGCTTCACCAAATTCGAATTTCTCGAAGAGTTCTGTCACTTTGCCAATCGTTTGATTCAAGCGTGTTAAAATCCATTTATCCGCAAGAGTCTTCTCACCAGTGATATCCACTTGGTCCGCTGTTAAATCGCCCACGTTCATTAATGCGTAACGGCTTGCGTTCCAAATCTTGTTGATGAAGTTCCATGCAGCATCCATCTTGTCTGTTGAGTAACGAACGTCTTGCCCTGGAGCAGAACCGTTTGCTAAGAACCAACGAAGTGCATCGGCACCATATTGCTCGATGACTTCCATTGGGTCAACCCCGTTTCCAAGAGACTTACTCATCTTACGTCCTTGGCTATCACGAATCAACCCGTGGATAAGAACGTTCTTGAATGGACGTTTGCCTGTAAATTCTAACCCTTGGAACATCATACGGCTTACCCAGAAAGTAAGGATGTCGTACCCTGTTACAAGAGTGTTTGTTGGATAGTAACGTTTGTAGTCGGCTGCATCTTCGTCCGGCCAACCCATTGTTGAAAATGGCCATAACGCAGATGAGAACCAAGTATCTAATACGTCTGGATCTTGTGTCCAGTTTTCGATATCGCTTGGAGCTTCCATGCCTACATAGACTTCGCCTGTCTCTTTATGATACCAAGCTGGAATTTGGTGCCCCCACCATAATTGACGTGAAATTACCCAGTCGTGAATGTTTTCCATCCAACGTAAGTACGCATCATTGAAACGTGGTGGGTAGAAGTTTACTGTATTATCCCCTTCTTCACGTTGCGCATTGATGGCTTGCTCTGCCAAAGGTCCCATTTTTACGAACCATTGTTTTGAAAGACGTGGTTCAACAACGACATCTGTACGTTCTGAGTGACCAACGCTGTGTAAATGTTTTTCGATTTTTACAAGAAGGCCAGCTTCTTCTAAATCTTTCACGATGGCTTTACGCGCTGCAAAACGGTCCATGCCTTCGTATTTACCGGCTAACTCGTTCATCGTCGCATCATCGTTCATCACGTTAATACGTGGTAAGTTGTGACGGTTCCCTACTTCAAAGTCGTTCGGGTCATGCGCTGGAGTGATTTTTACAATCCCTGTTCCGAAATCTTGCTCCACGTATTCGTCAGCGATGATTGGAATTTCACGGTTCACTAACGGCAAGATAACTGTTTTACCGATAAGCGCTTGATAACGTTCGTCGTCTGGGTGAACCGCAACAGCCGTATCTCCAAGAAGTGTTTCTGGACGAGTTGTTGCGATTTCTAGGAATCCACTTCCGTCTGCTAGAGGGTAGTTCATATGATAGAACGCACCTTCTACGTCTTTATGAATTACTTCGATATCAGATAATGAAGTTTTCGCTTTAGGGTCCCAGTTGATGATGTACTCACCACGGTAGATTAAGCCTTTTTCGTATAAAGTAACGAAGACTTTCTTCACGGCGTCAGATAACCCTTTATCTAATGTGAAACGTTCTCTGCGGTAGTCTACAGAAATTCCCATTTTTGCCCATTGTTCACGGATATGGCTGGCATATTCTTCCTTCCATTCCCATGTTTGTTCAAGGAACTTCTCACGGCCAAGGTCATAACGAGATAAGCCTTCTCCGCGTAATTTTTCTTCTACTTTTGCTTGAGTTGCAATCCCCGCGTGGTCCATCCCTGGTAACCATAAAGTGTCGAACCCTTGCATGCGTTTTTGACGGATAATCATGTCTTGTAACGTTACGTCCCAAGCATGTCCTAAGTGTAATTTCCCTGTTACGTTTGGTGGCGGGATAACGATTGAATAAGGTTCAGCATTTGGATCTTCGTTTGGATGGAAGACGCCTGAATCAACCCACCATTGATATTTACCAGCTTCAACTTCTTGTGGTTGAAACTTAGATGACATTTCTTTAGTCATTGATTTTCCTCCTTGTATTTTGTTTGTGTCCAATAAAAAAATCCTATGAAGACACTCTCCATAGGACGATTAAATTCGTGGTACCACCTAATATTCGCGTAATCATTCTTACGCCTCGATGTTGGTAACGAAGTGTCGTCTCCGTACTCTATTACTTCTTTTCGTAGAGTAAGCTCACAAGCTACCTTCAAATGAATTTGCTAGGAAGTTTCACCAAGTCTTCCCTCTCTCGTAAACAAAGTCATTTTACTCCTCTTGTTCATCGCTCTAATATACAAAATATTCTACCATTATGGCGATGTGCTTGCAACAATATCGCGCTCGTCTTACGATTTCACGTTCCCGCTAGACACGCCTTGATCTGCATCTTCTGGAATCCACCAGTCTAAGAACTGCTTCATCGCCCAGTCCCAGAAATCCCATTCGTGTCCACCAGCGTGTTCTTGATACGTTAGTGACACTCCTTGTTCTTTCAAAAAGCTGCTGTAGCTACGGTTGTCTTCCAACAGCCAATCTTCCGTGCCACATGCCATAAAAATCGAGAGCTCATCCTTATGCTCCATTGTTTGGACGGCATGATACAACTGATTGCCTTCCGCCACAAAGGTCTCCTCATCTTTAAAGACCGCCTCCAAAAAGCTTTTTCTTAAAAAGAACGGTGCTTCTGGAATCTCTTCTGGTAGAAGTGCCTGTTTCTTAATCGCTCCAGAGAAAGCTCCAATCACGCTAAAGGTGTCGGGATATTTGATGCCGTTTCGAAGCGCCCCGTA
>CAJZJY010000048.1 GCA_916050055.1 uncultured Streptococcus sp. | reverse complement strand
CATCATAACGAAGCTGTTATAAGATTGGCTTTAGTATCCTTCGTAGCACAGTGATATTTTCAGAAGAACCAAGATAAAAGACCGTAGGCGTTCTGCAAATATAAATTTACTATACAAAGATTACGAAGAACCTTACGGATTCTATAATCGCGGTAGTGGGGAATCGTATTAAATGCGAATTAAAGGGAGTTAGGAATTGATTCCTTACTCCCTTTTTGAGGCTTTAAAGGTGCAAGACTAAGGCTTGCACCGGTACCCCATTACAGCGATTATAGAGAAATCCGTAAGGATTTGAAGTAATCTACTCGTAAGTAAGGTAGTCTCTACTATTTATTTTTTGTACGATTTTGTCTGCGTTGTTTTTGACGAATCTCCTGGCCAAGTTTTTTCTTGTAGCCAGGTTTTACTTTTTTCTTCGCCTTCTTAATCATCCCTTTAAGTCGAGGATCCAAGTCTTTCGATTGCGTATTTTTACGTTTCTCACGACGAGAGCGGTCATAACTTTCGACCAGCTCGCCATTTTTCAATTCAACTGTTTCAAAAGAAATGCCTTTTCCTTCTAATGTTTGAATGGCTTGTTCTTGATCTGGTGTGTAGAAGGTGATGGCTGTTCCTTCAAGACCATTACGTCCAGTACGGCCAACACGGTGAATGAAGAATTCCAATTCTCCAGGAATTTCTAAGTTGATGACATGAGAAACTCCTTCGATATCAATTCCACGTGCAGCAAGATCTGTTGCGACAACGAATTGATAATCCATTTGTTGAATTTGTTTCATCACACGACGACGTTCTCTTGAAGGGATATCTCCGTGAATCGTTGCTACTTTGAAGTTATGGCTGCGAAGGTCTTTTGTCACTTCGTCCGCTTTTTGCTTCGTATTTACGAAAATAAGCACGAGGTAAGGGTGACCCATTACAAGTAACTGACGAAGAACGTCCATTGGATTTTGTGCCTTTGTCACCAGTAATTGGTTTTTAATCGTTGGTGAAACGAGTTGTGTATTCTCGATTTGAATCACCTTTGGATTGCCCAAGTATTTCTTCAAGAATGGTTTAATCTTATCTGGAATTGTTGCGGAGAAAACAGACATTTGTAAGTTTTCTGGCATACGAGACGCGATTTCATCGACAGTTTCTAAGAACCCTAAGTCAAATGTCATATCGGCTTCGTCGACGACCATCATTTGAACGGTTTGGACGAAGAGCGCATTCTCTTGCATTAAGTCGAAAATACGACCAGGTGTCCCAATCACGATATGTGGTTGTGTTTGAGTGAGTTTTGCCACTTGGCGTTTTTTATCGGTCCCACCAATACATTTTTCTAATAAGATTTCTGTATCACTAAATGAAATAAGTTGAGCTGCAACAGCGGTTAATTGTTCTGCGAGTTCACGACTTGGAACAGTGATCACTAATTGCAATTCTTGACGGCTAGGGTTGATTTTATTGATAAGTGGTAATAGGAAACTGTGGCTCTTTCCGCTCCCAGTTTGCGACTGACCAATCACAGATTCTCCTTTTAATAAAAGAGGGATGATGCGTTCTTGAATAGGGGTTGGTTGTGTAAATTTTAAGTCAGCCAATGCTTTTTGCAAATAAGGCTGTAATGCGTAATCTGTAAATTTCATGTTTTCATCTCTTTTCTTTCTCTATGTAGCGGGATTATTATACCATAAATTCACGCGCTTGGGGGATTTGGGGGAGTGGGCATAATTTTTGCGTATCATGTTTGGTGGGTGGTATGATGAATGAAGAAAGAAACAGTTTTCATAACTGTATTTAATTTTAGGAGGAATTTAGTAATGACTTATGAATTACCAAAATTAGAATACGCGTTTGACGCATTAGAACCACATTTTGATGCACGTACAATGGAAATCCACCATGACAAACATCACAATGCATATGTTACAAATTTAAACGCAGCGGTAGAAAAACACCCTGAATTATTCGAAAAAACAGTTGAAGAATTAATTAGCGATTTAAACGCTGTTCCTGAAGATATCCGTGTAGCTGTTCGCAACAATGGTGGCGGACATGCAAACCACAGCTTATTCTGGACTCAATTATCTCTTGATGGTGCAAAAGCTCCAGAAGGTGCTTTATTAGAAGCAATCAACGAAGCATTCGGAAGCTTCGACGAATTCAAAGCAGCATTCGCGCAAGCAGCAGCAACTCGCTTTGGTTCAGGTTGGGCATGGTTAGTACTTTCTAATGGAAAATTAGAAGTTGTTTCTACTCCAAACCAAGACAGCCCTCTATCAGAAGGTAAAACTCCATTATTAGGATTAGATGTATGGGAACATGCATACTACCTAAACTACCAAAACCGTCGTCCAGACTACATTTCTGCATTCTGGAATGTTGTAAACTGGGATGAAGTAGCTCGTCGTTTTGAAGCTACTAAATAATCAGTAAATAACGAAGACCGATGTTTCCTAAGAAGCATCGGTCTTTTTGCGTTTATATAGAATGAGGCTGAGTAACAGAAGAGAAGCAAGGCTCACCAGGCTTCCTTCCAGTAAAAGCGGAGTGGTATAACGATACTCGATTCGGTGAGTTCCTTTGGAGATAGTAAATCCAAGAAGGCTATCCAAAATCTTGTATGTTTCTACTTCTTGACCGTCGACCCATATTTTCCATCCTGTAGAATAAGGAATCGTTGTGAGAACGGTCGAGTCTTCGAAGACCTCCATTGTTCCTACAAAATGAGTAGCAGAGAAAGTTTCCAGTTTTAGCTCTTGTGCTTTTGTCTTCTCTAATCGCTCGTTTAAGAGAGAATTGTTTAAAGAATAAAGGTTGAGTTTAGAAAATTCAAAGCCATCTGACTTCACGATAATTTGAAGTGTTTGAGGTTGACCTTTTTGGTTCTTGGCGACGCTAAGAAGCACGGGTTTTGATTGAACCGGATAAAAGGCATATGGTTCACCGTTTAGCGTCATTTCCAAATCTTCTTCTCCCATTGTTCCCGCCATTTCTAAGTAAATCGGATCATCGGTTTCAGGAGTGAAGGTGAGTGTAATCGTTCCAACTTGAGTGTTGTCCTCGAATTGAACCCGTTGATATACGACAGGTGAACCACTGATATTTTCAAAAGTTGTCTCATAAGAAACTCTTGTGAAAATATTCTTCGGACTCGTTGTTCCGCTAAGTGCATTCGCTAATTGGTTTTGCATCGTAATCGGATGGTTTGTTGGTACCTTCATCGATTTCAGGATAGCTTTCATCGGATAAGCAATCGAGAGCGCGTTTGGATTTGTGACAACGTGTCCTTCGTTAAAGGTTTCGATTGTTGGTAAATCTTCCAAGTCTTTTCGTTCCCAACGTTCATTATAGGGGACCTCTGTGGTTTCGATAAAGGTATTCTTGATCCCCAGTAATGCATCCGTCAGAAGGGTGCCATTGCTGTAGTTGACATAGGCGGTTCCTTGACGAACCCCAATTGCGTCAAAGAACTTTTCTGTTTCCTTTTCAAAGGTGGATGAAAAATGAGATACGCCATAAGTTGGAACTTGCAAGCTATCATTTTTCGAACGAAGGATGGTTTTCTCGCTACGATAAAATTCATTTTCTGCAGGGTGTAATACGGTAGACCAGTTTGCTAATGACGATTGATAAGCCGTGAATTCAGAATTCATGACATACCCAAGTCTGGATAAGGTAATGATGCTGTTTAAGAGCAGTTCAACCACTACAAATGAAATCAGGAACTTTTGATATGTTCTTTTTCCGCGTCCGATTAAAATGAGACCATACAAGATTCCCATTGAGAGCCCGAAGCCAAGTGCGATTTGCCAGCCTTGTAGGTAATCTTGAGGGAAGAGTATAAAACCAATGCCTGCTGCTAATACAAGGAAGAAATACACAAATGTCTCATGTATGCCAACCGCTATTTTCTTCAGTGCCCATTGGTAGCCTAGAAAGACCATCCAGAAGCTGAAGAGGAATGAGAAACGGTACGAATACCAATTTGGTAGTTGTCCGGCATGCCACAGTTTATCAAACATCTCAATATTGAAACTAATGAGTAGGACAATCGCAATGAATAGCGCGTAAAGGCGTTGGGATAGTGCAATCTTTTTCTCTTTGAAGTAGCAAAGGAAGCTAAACAAGGCCAGGCTACCAACGAAAATGTTCGGATAGCCTTTTTGCATTTCATGGAAGTCGAAACTACCGATAAAGAGTTTTGAAGCTATCAGTAGCGGATTATATTCAGACTTTAGGCTCCAAGTGATGGTAGTCGCTGTCCCTTTACTACCAAGTAGGCTATAAAACGTTGGAAGTAGAATGACTGTAATGAGTCCAACGGAAAGGACACTATAAAAGATAAAGCGGCCAAACTGTTTTATAAAACTTTTCCATGAGAACGAATCATTTGCCATTAAATAGGCATACGGGAAATAGAGGCCTAGGAAAAGGCAAATCATATATCCAGTATAGTAGTTACTCAAAATAGTGAGCGATAAAGGAAGTACATAATATAACGGATTCCGTTTTTGTAAGAGTGCATCCACTCCAAGGACGATAAGCGGAAGGCTAATGAGGGCATCTAACCACATCACATTAAATTGATTGGCTGAAAGATAACTCATAAATCCGTATGAGAGTGCAAAGAGAAGCGTCGTCCAATTTCTTTGTTTGAATTTCACATCTAGCAATACTGAAAAGCTAACCGTACAAGAAACGAGTTTCAAGAAAATAAGAAGAGAGACACCCATGGCGATGGCCGAGCGAGGAATGAGTATAAAGAGAAGATTAAACGGACTCAACAAATAGTACGCCCATAGACTCACCATTTCTCCGCCAATAGACTTCGAGAAGCTATAGAAGAATTGCTCTTGGTGATGCAAGAGAGTGTCTTGGTAGTAACTAAAGAAGTCGACATATTGCTGTCCAAGGTCGATTGTTAGCCATGTTCGATTTCCAAATGGGGTGATTGTAAAGAGTAGAAAAATCGCTAAAATCATCACAGCTGGAATCAAAATACTGAGCGTATAGTATCTCTTCTTGGTCATCGTCTTTTCCATGGTAGTCCTCCTTTCTAGTCGTTACTGTTAGCATAGCATGGAAACGCGGAGCCTGCACGAAAAATTAGTCTTGAACGCAAAAAAATCTTAACCACTTTCTAACCCCTTTTTTATACAGATTAGGTCGAGATTTATGGTATACTGTTATGAGTTACTAGATGTTATATGGAGTGTATTATGCTTACTAAAAGAAAATTAAAAAAGAAAAAGAAAAAATCACATATTCCATTTCGCTTGAATTTATTATTTTTAATTGTATTCTTTTCATTTATTGCTTTAATTAGCCGTTTGGCGTATATCCAATTAGTTAAAGGAGACGAGTTTGTTGCGCTTGTACAACGTACAGAGACAACCACTGCTAAAAAATCAGTTCCGCGTGGATCGATTTATGATAGTCAAGGACGTATTTTAGTGGGGAATAAACCAAAACTCGCAATTAACTATACAAGACCTGCAGATGTTAAAGCGTCAACGATGTTAGAAATCGCTAAGAAATTAACGACATTAATTTCTGTGGATGCTTCTGAGTTAAAAGAACGTGACTTGAAAGATTACTGGGTAGCGACAAACCCTGATAAAGTCGATAGCCTTCTAACAGCAGACGAGAAGAAGAGAATTGCGAAAGAAAATCTCTCAACGAGTCAAACGTATGAAATGCAATTGGCACATATTCCTGCCGATGAACTCAATTATAGCGATGCCGAAAAACAAGTGATTGCTATTTTCACGAAAATGAATAGTGCGTATGCCTTATCAACAGTGACACTTAAAAATGAAGGGGTCACAGAACAAGAAGTCGCTAAAATTAGTGAACGACTTGGAGAGCTTCGCGGGGTCGATGTTGATTCTGACTGGGATCGTGAATACCCAATGGGCGATATGTTGAAGACGATTCTTGGAACCGTATCTTCTGAAAAGACGGGGCTTCCTTCAGATAAAGTGAAGTCACTTCTAGCGCAAGGCTACTCACTTAATGACCGTGTTGGAACAAGTTATTTAGAAGAACAATATGAAACAGTACTTAGCGGAACGAAGACAGTTGTAAAATCACAAACCAATACAAAAGGTGAAGTGGTGAATACGACTGAAACGTATCCAGGTAAAGGCGGGTCAAACCTTGTCTTAACGATTGATACTGAATTCCAAAAGAAAATTGAAGAGATTGCAAAGAAGTCTGTTGAAGAGATGACGGATCCTGCTGCGGACCGTGTGTATATCGTTGTAATGAATCCAAAAAATGGAGACATTCTTGGAATTACAGGGAAGAAAAAGAAATTTGATGAAAACTTTCATTCAACGGGTGTCGAAGACGATGCTCTTGGTGCCATCAATAACTCATTTGGAATGGGGTCTGTTGTAAAACCAGCAACCGTCCTATCAGGGTATATGGATGGAGCAATCACGCTTGAGGATAATACGATTGTCGATGAACCAATTGAATTCGAAGCGTCTAAACCGAAGAGTTCATGGTTTAACCGTAATGGTAAAATGGAATTAACAGACTTAGATGCCTTAGAACGTTCATCAAACGTTTATATGATTAAACTGGCGATGAAGATGGGTGGACAAACAACGTACGAAAAAGGCGGACGTTTAAATATTAATCTAAGCCTTTTTGACAAACTCCGTGAGTATTACGCACAGTTCGGTCTTGGTGTTCGTACAGGGATTGACCTTCCAAATGAAGGCAAAGGGTATAACGGTGGAACAGCCGATGCTTTCTCTGCACTTGACTTTGCGTTCGGTCAGTTTGACTTATATACACCGCTGCAATTAGCGCAATATATGTCTACCATTGCTAATGGTGGTACACGTATTGCCCCTCGTTTAGTAAAAGAAATTCATGAAACAAGTCCAAGTGGTGGCATTGGAAACCTTGAAGACGTTGTTCCAACGAAGATTATGAATTCGATTCAAGTAAGTAAAGAAATCTTGGATCATATTAAAGAAGGGCTATACCGTGTAACGCATGGTGAAAACGGAACGTCTGCAACGACATTTAGAACGTATTCTCCACAAGTCGCTGGTAAAACAGGGACTACCGAAGCGTTCTATTCGGGACCAAATCCAGCGTATAAAAATGAAGCCGTTGAAAATTCATCCTTTATCTCATATGCGCCATATGATAATCCAGAAATCGTAGTGGCTGTTGTTGCTCCGTATTTCAAAGATGGTTCACCATCTGACTATGCGGCTAAAGTAGCTAAGCAAGTCTATGATGCTTATTTTGGAAAAACAAGCAGCTCTTCACAAACGAATGAAGCAACTGTTAACTCACAAATTCGACAACAACAAAATAACCGACGTTAAGAAGAAACTGGGTGGTCGTTTGTGCCACTCAGTTTTTTTGTCATTAAAGTTTAGTAAAATCGATTGTTGAAAGACGTAAAACCAATTATAATAAAGCAAAGTGGAGGCGAAATTATGGACTTTACAGAAAAAACCATTCAACGAGATATTAAATATTCAGGACGTATTTTTACAGTGACACAAGATATCGTAGAACTACCAAATGGGAAAACTTCTACGCGAGACCTCGTATTCCATACAGGAGCAGTAGCAGTGCTTGTCATTCGTGATGGAAAGA
>CAJZJY010000047.1 GCA_916050055.1 uncultured Streptococcus sp. | reverse complement strand
CAAAAAAACGCGCTACGATTGTAGCGCGTTTTTGTTTATTATGATTATGCTTTTAATTCTGCTGTTAAGCTTTCTAATTGGTCTACTAAATGTCCAACGTAAGCAATCGCTTGTTTCAATGGTTCATCTGTTGAAACATCGCAACCCGCATGAATCGCTAAATCTTTAGCAGACATGCTTCCACCTTTAGATAATGTATCTAACCACACTTTTGCGTGTTCAGGATGTTCTTCGATTTGGTTGGCAATCGCAGTCCCAATTGTTAGACCTGCTGAATACGTATATGGATATAACCCCATGTAGTAGTGTGGTTGACGCATCCATGTCAACTCTGCCCCTTCGTTTACAACAAGGCTATCACCGAAGAATTCTTGCATCACTTCTTTTTTCACGTTTGATAATACATCCGCGTTCAACATTTCGTTATTATCAATCATTTTATAAATACGATCTTGGTATACAGCTTCCATATAGTGCGTTACCATATTGTGGAAATAAGTACGGCTAATCATATTGCTGATGACCCAACGTTTGAAACGAGCATCTGTACTTGTTTTTAGTAAGTAGTTTGAAACAATCACTTCATTACATGTTGAAGGAGCTTCAACGAAGTATAATGAACATTCATTGTTTAAAATGGATTGATGTTTCCCTGTTGACATGAAGTGGTATGCATGTCCTAATTCGTGCGCTAACACGAATACTTCGTTCATTTTACCAGTCCATGATAATAGGATAAATCCAGCAACGTTAGGAACAGTCGCACAGAATCCACCCGTGCTCTTACCGATGTTTTGAGGGAAGTCAGTCCAACGTTTGTCATAACTTTCGTCAATCATCGCTTTGTAGTCTTCTCCCAGAATGCCTAAAGCTTTCTTCAAGTACTCGCGAGATTCTTCAATCGTCATATCCACTTCGAATTCTGGATCTAAGTTGATTTTCGCATCCATGAATTGCATATCAGAAATGCCGTGTTCTTTCGCTAATAATT
Source organism: uncultured Streptococcus sp. (assembly GCA_916050055.1). Classification (GTDB taxonomy): domain Bacteria; phylum Bacillota; class Bacilli; order Lactobacillales; family Aerococcaceae; genus Granulicatella. The sequence continues at coordinate 6,955 of CAJZJY010000047.1, read as the reverse complement.
TGATATAGCGTTGCATATGAGGAGCTAGGTCTGTCATCAGCATACGAATTTGACGATCGTATAATTCACGGTCTCCATCTTGTTCGTCTAATAAGTAGTCAATGACACTGTCGTATCCACGCATTGTCGCCATCATTTTTTCTTTCTTCAATTGAGAAATATATTCATTAGCAACTGTATTTTTATAGGCATTCAATGTTTTGTAGAAGCTCTTAGCCGCACCACGACGTACTTCTTTATCAGGATCCATTTCATGTAAGTTTTCGTATAATACGAAGCTATTTTCAAGTGTCTTGCCATTTGCTTCAAATGACTCGAATTGCATATCTTCGTGTTTTGTTACTTCATATAATTGGTAGAAACCTGGTAAGCTACTTAAGTTTGATAATACTTGTTCAGCATCTTTAGAAAGCGTATGTTTCTTTTGACGAATCACTTTCTCTACAAAGTACGCTAAATCTGGTCTCTTCTGAGTTACGAACTCGTTTAAGAAGGCCTCGTCTAATGAAATGAGTTCTGTCATTACAAAGCTCATGTTTTCCGCATAAGATACGCTCACTGCTTCAAACTCTGTGGCATTTTCCACCACTTTTGGATTCAAACGGTCTACCGTCATTGGTAGTTCCGCATAATGAGAAGCGCGATACACTGCTAATTCAATCGCTTCGTATCTGCGAATCGCTTCATCTAATACTTCTAAGTCACCCAAGTTATTTTCGTATTTTTCTTTGAAAGCTTTCATTTCTTTCTTTAAGTTGTCCAACTCTGCATAAAATGCTTCGTCGCTTGGATAAAGTAAAGTCATGTCCCATGTAATAGAAGGATCTACTTCACTTCTAGGTACTAATTTAATTTCAGCCATAAAAGTCACTCCTTTTCGATAGTATCCATTATACACAATCTCCGGTTCGTTTGCTATACTAGGAATATTGAAATACGAAAGAAGGTGCCTCGGTGCAAGTCATTCACAAACAAACGAATTCACCTCTTGTGATTTCTATTCCGCATAGTGGGACGGATATTCCACAAGACATTGCCCCGCTTTGTAATCAGACATCCAAACGTGAGCATACGGACTGGGCTCTTCCAGAACTTGTGGCCCCGCTTTTGGAGACGACTCTAGTAGCCACTGTGTCTCGATATATTATAGATGTGAATCGTTTTAAACCACGCACAGGAAAAGCAACTCAACCAATCATTCCAAGAATAGATGAACTAGGACATCAGCTATTTTACAACTATCCGTCCAAGCAAAAACAAGCGGACTGGTTGAAACGGTATTACACGCCCTACTATCACCACTTAGAGAGTTTGCTTCATCAAAAATTAGAGCAATATTCCAAAGTGCTATTGATTGATTTGCATAGCTATGATGACAAACTTTTTCAAACAAGCGATATTATTATAGGGACGCGTAGGAAACAAACCATTAGCGAAGAGATTCTGGAGCAACTCCAAACTCTCTTCCAGGAAGAAGGCTTATCCACTCGAGTAGACACTCCCTTTTCAGGCGGTAATATTATTGCGACCTTTGGAAAGCACCCAAGCATTGAAGCTGTTCAAATCGAAGTACCGTACTCTCTTTATCTTGAAGGACACTCACTAAACTTCGAACATTCCACTAATCTACAAAAACAATTGCAACGTATTTTTCAAAAAGTACGGATGTATCATTTTTGATACGTATCAAAAATGATACATTTCATTCTTTACAAAAAACCACCTTGAACGAGTCATCCGTCCAAGGTGTTTGTCATCTTAATTTGATTTTTCTTGCAACTGTTTGATTTGTTCTTCCAATTGCTTAATTCGTTCCTCTTGTTCATCGATTTGTTCTTGCATCTTAATAATCTGCTCTTGTCGACTTTCCGCAGGCTTCTTCGTTGATTGTGCGAAACTACGATAAATGAATACCGCCATAAATAGAATCACACCTGTTAGGAAGATAAACACCCATGTTTGATTCCTTCTTACGTATCGATTAAGATTTTTCTTTAATTCATTTCCTTGTTCGCTCATCTGTATCACCTCTTATTTTCACAGTATACCATTTATTGCAAAATAACTCTAGGGAGCTGTCACAAGATGCGTCATCTCTTCTGTCATCTTGCCGACTATTCCTTCATCACAGACCACAATTAAAATGTCGCCACTACGGATAACCGTATCCCCACGAGCAATAATCTCTTTGGCGCCACGTCGAATGGTCGCAATGATAATTTCTTGCGGCCACTGAATATCGCGAATCGCTTTTTCAACAAGCGGGCTATCCACCATCACAGGTACTTCGAAGGTTGTACGCTCTCCTTTTGTATCCGTTGAATGTTCTTTGTCTAAACGTTCTGCTAATACTTCATAGATTGGGTCCATCTTCAAGAAGTCTGCCACGATATACGCCACTAATGTACAAATTCCAAGCGGCATTAATTGGTTCAATCCACCGACCATTTCCGTTACAAGTAGTAAGGCTGTTAGAGGGGCTTTCCCAATCGCTGCAAAGTATCCCGCCATCGCAAAGAATACGAAACTCACTCGTACACTTGGGTCCACCCCTAAGAAATCAATTAAGAATTCTGCATAGGCTAATCCAAGAAGCGCACCTAGAGAAAGGATTGGCAAGAAGATTCCACCAGGAAGTCCTGTTCCGTACGAAATCATTGAATAGACAAATCGAATCACAAAAAGTCCCACTAAAAATTGAACGGTGTGATTTTCCTTAACGAGTGCTAATACTAACTCGCCACCACCACCTAACACATGCGGATTCCACATGCCAAGAGGAATAATGAGCATAAAGGCAATGATACAGTAATTATATGGTGCCACTTTTGGGAAAAGCGTCTTGTAAATCTTTGGCAAGGCTAAAGTGAGACGATGATACGCTAACCCGAAAATCGCAAGGACGATACCGAGTAAAACAACGTACCCATAATATTCCATCGGGAAGCGTTGGTCGTTCCCAAGGTTTAATGATGGATGGACTCCAAATACATTTAATGAAATGAAGTTAGCCACAATCGCTGCTGTTAGAGTCGTCACAGCAACAAGCGGACTAAATGTATGATGAACTTCTTCTAAGACGAACATGAGTCCTGCAATCGGTGCGTTAAACGCCGCCGCTAGTCCGGCACCTGCTCCACTAGAAATAAATACATTTTTCTGAACACGATTTGCCTTAAAGGTCTCTGCCACCCCTTGACCAACCGATGCTCCTAATTGAATCGAAGGACCTTCTCGTCCAAGCAAGAGTCCTGAACCAATGGAAATCGCTCCACCGACGAATTTCTTCCAGCAGACAGACCACCAGTTCATATCCATCTTCCCTTGAAGTTGCAATTCTACTTGCGGAATCCCACTTCCTTTAATATCAGGATTGCTTTTTACAATCTGTCCTAAAATAACCCCCATTACTAGGCTAAAGAGAATCCATGCCGGAATCCATTGCGGTTGTTCTCTTAAAAACGAATAGACGGTCACTACTTGTTCTAAAATAAAACCAATCATATATCTAAATAAACTAACCGCACTTCCCGCCAGGACACCAATCAAAGCGCCAATAGCAATATACCCTGATTTGCGATATCTTCTAGGGTTCAACTGACTCCAAAATTCCACTTGCACTCATCCTTTTCGATTTATTCTCTTTTATTATATCAAAGTCTGCCCATAAAAAAAGGAAGAAATGAAAAATCTTTCACTTCTTCCATTATTTTATTCACCTTGTAAGTCTGCTTCATCGAGGGCATTCATTAATCGGAATAATTCTTCCTCTGTTAATGCTGCTTTTTCCTCTTTTGCAAAATCGCGGACGATTTCACCACGATGCATGACAATGAGTCGGTTTCCAAAATGAATCGCGTCAGATAGATTGTGCGTAATCATAAGCGCGGTTAAATTCTTTTCTTCGATGGTTTCTTGTGTTTTCTTCATAATCTTGCGCTGTGTTTTCGGGTCAAGCGCTGCTGTATGTTCGTCTAACAGTAATAGTTGTGGAGCATTCATCGTTGCCATGAGGAGTGAAATGGCTTGACGTTGTCCTCCTGATAATAGTCCGATTTCTGTGTGAAGACGGTCTTCTAAGCCAAGTCCTAGGGGGGCTAGTAAGGCCTCGAATTGTTGCAATTCTTCTTTAGAAGACGTTTTAAACAGGCTACGTTTTTGACCACGTCTGTTCGCTAACGCTAAGTTTTCAGCCACTGTCATACGAGGAGCCGTTCCTTGCATTGGGTCTTGGAAAACACGGCTAATGTAGGCCGCACGTTCAAAGTCTGCAGTCTGTTCGATTTGATGGCCACCAAACGAGATTGTTCCTTCGTCTAAAGCAAAATTACCAGCAATCGCGTTTAGGAATGTCGATTTCCCTGCACCATTTCCGCCGACAATCGTAATGAAGTCACCTTCTTGAATCGATAAGCTGACGTTTTTTAGTGCCTTATGCTCACGTGAAGTTCCAGGGAAAAATGTTTTAGATAAGTTTTGAATTTCAATACTCATTTAGTTTTCCCCCTTTCTATGACGTGTGCTTTTTTGTTGAATCCAGCTCTTCATTTGCGGCACTGTTAAACAGAATGCAATCAATGCTGCTGAGATGAGTTTGAAGTCATTTGCTTGGAAGATGTTAAGCAACAACACAAGCATTAGTAGTAAACGGTAGATAATTGATCCGTAAAGGATGCAGACAAGACGTCCCACGAATGATTCGTCGGCGAAAATGACTTCACCGATGATAATCGCAGCAAGCGCAATAACGATCGTTCCAAGACCTGAGTTTACGTCTGCATAGCCATTATTTTGTGCTAAAATCGCACCCGCTAACGCAATCAGTGCATTGGATAGCATTAATCCAAATACCGTCATCTTACGTGTGTTAATGCCGAGTGCTCGTGCCATCTTCTCATTGTCCCCTGTCGCAATCAGTGCTTGCCCAAATTCTGTTTTGAAGAAGCAATACATCAAGAAGATTAGAATTCCAATCACGACAAGCCCCATGATTATGATGTCAAAGTACTTTGGTAAGCCCAATTTTGAAAGAACACTAAAAATCGTATCTTGTCCAAGAAGTGTGATATTCGCTTTTCCCATCACTCGTAAGTTAATCGATAAGAGAGACGTCATTGTTAAAATCCCTGCTAATAAACTGGGGATTTTACAAACCGTCATAAGGAACGCTGTGACTCCCCCAGCAAGCGCTCCGGCAATCATCGCTACAAGCGTTGCTAAGAATGGGTTCACCCCTTGTTGAATCAAAATCACACAAGTGGCAGCACCAAGAGGAAAGCTCCCCTCAGTCGTCATATCTGCAATATTTAAAATTCGAAAACTAATGAATAATCCTAGAGATAATACGCCCCATAATATCCCTTGAGAAATCGAAGAAATTACTAAATCCATTTCGAAAAAAATCCTCCTCTGAAACGATCAATATGACGTTTAAGTCATATTGTGTATGAATCACCACCTCATATAGTCGTTATCATATCAACGTTTCTAAACTATCTTATTTATTTGTTGGTGTTACTTTTTGTGCATCTTTTAAGATACTGTCTGGAATTGTAATGCCTAATTTTTTCGCTTTTTCTTCGTTGACATAGACAACACCTTTGTTTGCTAATGTGATTGGTGTATCGGCTGGGTTTGCACCTTTTAAGACTTTTACAACTACTTTAGCTGTTTCTACACCGATTTGGTATTGGTCAACCCCTACACCTAATACTCCTCCGTCAGCAACCATTGTATCTGCTGATGGAAATACTGGAATTTTAACTGCATCTGTTACTTGAACCACTGTAGCCATTGCACTTGCGATTGTGTTATCGATTGGAACGAAAATCGCATCTACTTGGCTTGCTAAACTTTCAGTTACTTGTTGAATATCGTTTGTGTTTGCGATTGTTGATACTTTTACTTCTAAGCCTAACTCTTTCGCTGCTTTTTCAGCTTCTTCGGCTTGTTTTACGGAGTTATCTTCGCTTGAAGTGTAAAGGATGCCGACTTTCTTCATGTTCGGAAGAACTTGTTTCATGATTTCTAATTGTTGTTTGATTGGTGTACGGTCACTAACACCAGTGATGTTGTTTCCTGGTTTTGATTCACTTGCGATTAAACCAGCTTCTACTGGATAAGTAATTCCACCCATAATGATTGGTGTTTCTTTTGTATTGTTCGCTAACGCTAATGTCGCAGGAGTTGTAATCCCTACTAAAATGTTGTTTCCACCTGAAACTAATTTTTCAGACATGCTTGCTAAGTTACTTTGGTCGCCTTGCGCGTTTTGAAGGTCGATTTCTAAGTTTTTACCAACTTCATATCCTTCGTTCTTCAATTCGTCTTGCAATCCTTTATAAATGGCATCTAAGGCTGGGTGGCTCAGTAATTGTAATACCCCAACTTTAACTTTTTCGGTTTGTGTTGATGCTGTGTTAGCTGTATTTGTTTCTTTATTTTTATCTCCTGATTGATTGAAGAATAATGCTCCAATCACTACTAATACTAATAATGCTCCGAATAAATAAATGCTTTTGTTCTTTTTCATGATGAATTCCTCCAAAAATTAAATAGATGTTCGCAAACTCTATTAAAAAAGAGACTACGTATGTTACTACGAGTCTCTCATACAAATAGAAAGACCACGTCAGCTCTAGTCTATAGATCTACGTGGTCGAGTTTGCTTTATAATTGAAATCCACATAGATACAAGTTCACGTCAATGAAGGTTGTATCTATATGTACAAAAGTACGTTAAGAACAACCTGTATCTAGTGGCTTTGCCAACGCGTATTCAATTCTAATACGATACATAAGTGTGCCATGTTCTTAACTCCTTTTCTAGTGATGTGTTCATTATGAACTCATTTGTCTTCAATGTCAACTACTTTTTTCAAAAAAAAATTGTTTTTTCAGTGTGTATTTTCATTTTCATAAAAATGCTGTGTTTTCGCGAACAATCTACTGATAT
>CAJZJY010000046.1 GCA_916050055.1 uncultured Streptococcus sp. | reverse complement strand
GAATCTTTACTTATTTATGATAAGCGTGCCCTGCATTAATACGAAATGCACGGTAAATTTGTTCGGTTAATACAAGTCTCATAAGTTGATGGGGTAAAGTAATACGCCCAAATGAGATTTTACGGTCGGCACGTTTTTTCACAGCAGGACTTAACCCAAGAGAGCCACCAATGACAAAGACCATCGAGCTCTTACCGTGTAGCGCAAAGCTATCCATTTCTTTAGCCAATTGTTCAGAACTCACTAAGTCCCCTTCAATCGCCATTGCGACAACAACGTCCCCGTCTTTAATTTTAGCAAGGATGCGTTCTCCCTCTTTTTCGAGCACTTGTTCCATTTCTTTGTCGCTTAAATTTTCAGGCGCCTTTTCGTCTGGCACTTCTACTACTTGGAACTTACAGTAGCTGCCTAAGCGTTTCGCGTATTCGTCGATTCCTTGTTTTAAATATTTTTCTTTCAGTTTTCCTACACTCACAATGGTAATATTCATTTGATCCCCTCATTTCACAAATTATCTTACCTTTTTTTGACAAAAATTGCTTGTTTTATCCCTTTTTCCACAGTTATCCACAAAGTTATCCACATGTACACATGTTCGCCCCTAAATTTTGGGCTTTTTTTATGAAAAACACTAGATATAGATTCAAAATTTTTATTTGTTATCTAATTGTTATATTTCCAACCGGTGTAAAAATACCAGTTATCCACAGTTATCCACACCGGTTTTGTGTATATAGAAACATTGTTATACCAACGTTTTAAGAAACTAACTCCAAAAGTTATCCACAATAAAATTTTATCATGTGAATAACTTTTTTCAATAAAATCCTATAATTAAGCCCTTTTTAGCCTATCCATTTTCAACACCGATTTTCCACTTCACAGACTTGACAAGCCGTTAATGCCACAGTTTTCCACAGACTTATCCACATTTTTGTGGATAACTTTGTGGAAATACACAAAAAAAGTCGAATAGCACTTCGCTATCCGACTCCTTGTTCGTTATTGCTATAAACTTGGACTGCTTGTTTCTGTTAGAGAAATTGTTGTTGTTTGTTTTTGTCCATTTCTATAGTAAGTGACTTCCATCTTATCGCCAACTTTATGGCTGTAAAGAACTTTACGTAAGTTTTGAATTCCTTGAATTTTTTGTCCATCCATTTCAACAATGACATCGTAAGCTTGTAATCCCGCAGCTTTTGCACTACCTTTCGCCATGACTTCTGCAATAACGACTCCGTTCTTCACATCTCGTGGTAAATTCAATTGCTCGATTACTCGTTCATTCACACTTGATAAGTTTACCATTGAAATTCCAAGAGCTGGACGTGTAATTTTCCCGTCCGTTTCCAGTTGTTTAATAATCGAAACAACTTCGTTACTTGGAATTGCAAATCCCATCCCTTCAACAGATGACTTAGAAATCTTCATTGAGTTGATTCCGATGACTTGGCCAGCGCTATTAATTAACGCACCACCTGAGTTCCCTGGGTTAATCGCCGCATCTGTTTGAATGGCCGTTACGACCCAGTCTTCTTGTCCGTCACCATCAACGTCTGTGGCAACAGCACGGTTAGTTGCTGACACGATTCCTTGCGTTACACTTGTTGCGAATTCACTTCCCAGAGGAGAACCAATCGCAATCGCGGTTTGCCCAACTTCAACCTCATCAGAATTTGCAAATTCTGCGACAGTTGAAACATTTGTATTGGCAATACGAATCACAGCTAAGTCTGTCCATTGGTCACTACCAACAAGCTCAGCTTTTTCACGTGTTCCATCTGCTAAAAGAACTTCCAATTCTTGTGATTTCGCAATAACGTGATAGTTCGTCACGATATAGGCATATCCACCCTCATTTTTATAAATGACCCCACTACCTTCAGACGCAGTAGCTAATTCTCCTCCGGTTTGTTGTGTGCCGTATAAGTTATTTCTTGAAGTTGATTGTTTGTTAATCACTGAAACAACCGCGTTCTTCACTTCAGCAACTACTTTTGTGATTTCTGTTCCACCTTTTGTGGCTGTGGATGTTTTTGTTGTTTCCACTTGTGTTTGTGAGGGTTGTGCAGCAGGTGTTGTTGCTTGGTTTGCTGGATTCGTTACAGCCATAATTCCAACTCCTCCGGCAACAGCGACTGCTCCTCCCACTAATCCACCGATAAAGCCATTTTTAAAAGACTTTGATGATTTTTTTCTAGTTAATTGTTCTTGTGACATCTGCTCACTCCTCTCGTTTGTAAATATACAATAGTTTTTTCATATGAAATTTATATGAAATTAAGCTTATAGAGTCCTTAAAAAACTCTTTCATTCTTGCTAAGTTTTTAAACTGTAAATAATTTTGTAGGTTCATACGGATCCGTATGGTATAACTCGAATGCTTGATGAACCCCTTTATCATGCGTTTGGAAGATACTTTCCGCAGTCTGATAGGCGATTTCCTTCATATTATTATCCTGACTTAAGTGGCCTAGATAAATCCGTTTCGTGCGGTCTCCCATCATTTCACACATCGCAAGCGCTCCATCATCATTCGATAAGTGTCCTTTATCGCTTAAGATACGTTGTTTCAAATGCCAAGCGTACGGTCCCATTCGAAGCATTTCTAAATCATGATTACTTTCGATGAGATACGCATCTGCATTTTTCAACAATCCTCTTAGCTTATCACTCACATAACCCGTGTCTGTCAGCATCACGAACTGCTTGCCCTCGCGTTGAAAACTATAAAATTGAGGAGAGGCCGCATCATGCGATACTGCAAAGCTCATCACATCTAAGTCCCCAAACGTGAGCGTGTCTCCGGTATTGAAGATTTCCTGTTGTTCAAGAGCCACTTTCCCGATTTTACCAGCCATAGCTTGCCACGTTTTTTCATTGGCATAAATTGGAATTCCATACTTACGAGCCAGAACCCCAATCCCTTTAATGTGGTCGGAATGTTCATGGGTAACCAGAATGGCATCCACATCTGAAATGGAGCGATTAATCTTCTCCATTTGCGCAGTAATGGCTTTACCAGTGAGTCCACAGTCCACTAATATTTTTTGTTTTGGTGTTTCGATGTAAGTAGCATTTCCCGAGCTACCACTCGCGAGTAAACTCACTTTCAAACCTGATTCTTGCATAGTTATTCCCTTCTTATTGTTGTTGTACACTTTGCGTTGTTGTTGTGTTATTCGTTGTTGTACGCTGCATTTGCGTATTGGTTGTTTCTAGCGTTTCATTGGCTAATACTGTCCCATGAATCGCATCTACACGACGGGCAATTAATTGTCCGTCAGCTTGACGAATTTCAATATACCACGCAGGTGAATAAATTGAAAAGTCTTTTAGTACAAGCGATTGATAATACGATAATTTTACCGATTGAACGGTTGCCTTCGATGAAATTCGTCCAGCTAAGTATAGAATCTCAACCGCCTTTTGAGCCGTAATCAATTCACGCTCTTTCCCAAGTACTTGCACACTTCCAGCATAAGTCTGTTCATAGCTTACGACTTGGTCATTGGCATTAATCGTAAAGATGATTTGACTCGAGCCGTCCATAATCGTTAACTTATCTGCTTTTTGTGTATAAATCACTTTGCGGGTTGTTGGATTATAGGATGACCATGTGTATTGGTCTCCAAAAGCCACTTGATTATTTTCAACGATTTTTGTTAAATCGGCAAAACTATCTGCAGATACAGAGCCACTTAAGTCTAATTGAATAGGAGTAATAAATTGGCCATTAATGACACTTTTTTCAATCGTCACGACTTGGTTTGGTAAACTAGAGAGTTTTCCGTCAGTGGACTCTGGTGTCACTTGTACAATCGGAACGGCTTCTACCGTCGCATTCAGCGTTGGTAATGTAATTCCGTCTAGCTTCATTTGGTCGATGACATTAATACTTGTATTCAATGGATTCTTCGTGTCGGTTCGTTTTTGCCACACTAATCCGAATAAGAATAAATCGAGGATAAAGAAGCAGACGATGAGAACGACTGCGCTTCTCTTAAAATCCATCTGCGTCACCTCCCGTTGTTGTCGGTCCATTCGCTGGTTCTGTTTGACTCTTCTCGGCTTTTAATTCAGCCAGAGTCTTCCAAGTACCATTCTTTTTAATGTACCACGTTGGCGTAAACTCAACAATTTGTACACTCTCACTACTGATCGTCCATGAATATCCGATACGAATATCTTCAATTTCATTCATAACAAATCCTTCGTTCAACAATTCAGTGACGATCGTCTTCCCACCAACAACTGTTACCTTCTTACTTTTCGTTGGCAAAGGTGTTTGTGCAATCAGTGATGAGGTTCTCATTTTCTCGATTCCTGTTGAATTGACCTTTATTTGCGTGAAACCTTCTTTGCCACTGGATAAGATTGGATAAGAATCCACGTAACGAACATATTCAACGAGATTATTATTTAAATCTACCGAGAATAGACTCACGCCCATTTGCCAGCCTCCAAGACGTTTCATCTGGCCGAAAGTTTGCGTTAAATTATTAGTATAGAGTAACGTTTCCTCTCCTGAGCGGTTCTCGAAGAAAGTGACCACATTTGTCGTACGGTCTAATTTCAATTGCGATAAATTATCATTGTATACAACGGTCTTTCCGTCTCCACGCGTACGAATTTCTGATTGATTCGTAAATAACTGTGTAATATAGAAACTCATTGGAATCTGCTCAATTAAATAGGCAGACTGTTCCACTTTCAAATTATCTTGTTCGACAAAGAATTGTTTTGTTTTTCCACGATACGATTCAACTTCGTAAAAATCACTATCCGCGTATAATCCCTCTAATGATGTTTTGAAACTTTCATTTACTTTAGCACTGTAGAGTTGTTTCGTGTCATCATTGATGAAATAAGCAGTAGAAGGATCATCTGTGCGAATCACAATACGAGAAAAGCGGTCATTATTTAAGTCGTCGATATTTCCATCAAAGAATCGGTTCACAATTCCAAATGAATGCAACCCATCAAATAAAATCTGAATTCTGGCTTCACGTAAGACGAGATTTTCATAACTAGTCTCGTCCATGACTTCTAAACGCGTTAAATTCGTAAATTGTTTATTTAAGTGTGCATTGACTTCCTTCATAATGGAAGCACTGCTCGTCATTTCGAACTTATTTTTGTTCGTTAGAACCATTCGAGTCGGTCTAAATACATCTTCTGTTGTATAAGTTGCACGAACTTGTACACCTGTATCTTGTTGTGTTGCAACTTTATTATTATTTTGCTTTTGATTCGTAAAGAAATCAACCGGACGTACTACGATGAGATACGTAAACACAAAGCTAATGGCCATTAAAACAAGGAGTGTCGTTAGCATTGCACGATAACGTTTAAAATTCATCCCATTCACCGTCCTCTTCAAATGGAACATATGGTAGAGAAACAAAGAATGTAGATCCTTTATTTTCAATACTGTTCACCCAAATTTTTCCACCGTGTAATTGAACGACTTCTTTCGCGATAGCCAGTCCAAGACCACTACCACCCATTGCTCTTGAGCGAGCCTTGTCTACACGATAGAATCGGTCGAATAAGTGTGGAATATCCTTACGCGGAATTCCTAACCCTTCGTCACTTACACTCACGATTAAGTCTGTATGAGTTTCCATTAAACGAACGATAATACGACCCCCATCTGGAGAATATTTAATCGCATTATTGATAATATTATCCAGCACCTGTGTCATCTTATCTTGATCAATTTCAACCCATAAGTCGCGTTGTGTAATATCCGTTAAAATACGGTAATTCTTTTCACGATATTGGTCACTCGAAAGCACCATATCGAAACGGTTGGCAATATGTTTCACCAACTCGTTCATATTCACGAATTCCTTATCGAGTTCAAGACGGTTTTGATCCATACGCGATAAGTTGAGTAAGTCCGTAATCATACGCATCATACGGTCTGTTTCAGTTTCGATAACGTTTAAGAATTCTGGCGCAATTTCTTTATTTTCCCATGCCCCATCCACTAACGCTTCTGTATAACTCTTAATACTTGTTAGTGGAGTACGTAATTCGTGGGAAACGTTTGATACGAAATTACGACGTTCGCGGTCGATTTTCTCTTGTTCAGTGACGTCTGTTAATACGCAGACAAGACCGCTAATAAATCCAGATTCACGTTGAATCACTGAAAACTCACATTGAACGATGGTATCTTCGCCATCTTCTTCAAACGTAATCATGCGCTCTTCTTGAGACTCAAGTAAATCCCTAAAAGTAACAGTACGGTCGAGTCTTAATACATCTAATAGTGGTGTACCGACAATTCGTTCGCTACGTAAGTTTAGAATATCTAACGCTGCCGCATTGATAATCACAATACGTCCACGACGGTCGGTCGCAATTACCCCGTCACTCATATGACGTAGGACACTATCCAACCTTTGCCGTTCCGCTTCGGTCCCTTCTTGGGCTTCTTTAATCTTCACAGAGAGGTCGTTAATGGCTTGCCCTAATTGACCAAGCTCGTCATCCCCGTAAATCATCACTTCACCCGTATAGTTTCCTTCAGCAATCTGTTCCGTTTGTTGCTTCATCTCTGCGATTGGACGCGTAATCCCTTGTGAAATCATCACGGTAATCACGATCGCCAAAATAATGACAAAGATAGAAGAACTAATAAAGATAACCCCGATATCTTTGACTTGCGTAAAACGCGATTCGATATTCGATGTTACCGAAATAATCCCAACCGGATTTCCTGAAGCAGTATTCACCGGGTCAATCGGTGAAACGTATTTCCAATAACGCGTTTCGCCTTCCGTGAAGTTATAGCTTTGCACGGTATTCGACACAACGACTTGTTGAACGTCCGCTTCTGTTGAACGCGTTCCAACCACAGACTGTTGCGTTTGGTTCGTTGTTCCCAAAATATATCCTTGCATGTCCATGATGCGAATTTCGACAATACTATTCCCTGTCGGATAATCTTGTAGCAATTGCGAAATTTCAGCCATCTTCGCTTCATCGGTCGCATCTTTTGCCAAAATCGGCTGCACGTTATTTTTCAAGAACCCTACTTGCAGTTGGATTTGTTCTTGGAAGTTAGACACCATTTGCGACTCTAATTGCGTTAAGAAGTTCGCAACAATGAGTTGCAACGAGATGACTAAGAGCAAGATGAACAGCATCGGAATCTTAAATTGAATGGAACGAAAGAATCGTTTCATTTTCTTCATGAGTCATTTTCCCCTCTACTTTTTAGAAAAATACGCTTTTCTTGCCGGTAAATCAGGTGGCAAGGAAAAGCGCATTTCAATCTTAAGCTTCTTTTTCTTGATCTGGGGTCTTAATGTAGTAACCTACCCCACGACGAGTCATAATCCATGTTGGGTGACTCGGTGTATCTTCGATTTTTTCACGTAAGCGACGTACCGTAACGTCCACTGTACGCACATCTCCGAAGTAATCATATCCCCACACCGTTTGCAATAGGTGCTCACGTGTGATTACTTGCCCGATATGTTTTGCTAAGTAGTGAAGTAATTCGAACTCACGGTGTGTTAATTCGATTTCTTCGCCACGTTTTGAAACTACATAAGCATCTTCATGGATAATGAGTGAGCCTAATACGATTTCGTTAGCTGTTTTTTCTTCTTCGGCTTCCGCTGGAGCTAATTGTTGACGACGTAAGTTTGCTTTCACACGTGCGATTAACTCACGGTTTGAGAAAGGTTTTGTCACATAGTCATCGGCTCCAAGTTCAAGACCTAAAACTTTATCAATTTCAGAATCTTTCGCAGTCACCATGATAATTGGGACATTGCTTGTTTTACGGATTTCGCGGCATACTTCTAAGCCATCCATTTTCGGTAACATTAAGTCTAAAATAACTAAATCTGGATTTTTTTCATTGAAAGTCACTAGACCCTCTTCACCGTCAAAGGCTGTAATTACTTCGAAGCCCTCTTTTGTAAGACTAAACTTAACGATGTCTGAGATTGGCTTCTCATCATCTACAACTAGGATTTTTTTCATATTAATCCTCCTTTACTCTATTA
>CAJZJY010000045.1 GCA_916050055.1 uncultured Streptococcus sp. | reverse complement strand
TGGAAGAGTTGGCACATCATGATGTGAAATACGGTAGACACCGTGTGCGTAGAAGTTATGCACGAATCAGTGAAGTATTAGAATTACCTAATCTGATTGAAATCCAAACAGATTCTTACCAATGGTTCCTAGATGAAGGTATCCGCGAAATGTTCAAAGATATCTCTCCAATCGAAGACCATACTGGTAACTTGTCATTGGAATTCTTAGATTACGAATTACATGCTCCAAAATATAACATACAAGAAGCTAGAAACCACGACGCAAATTACGCGGCTCCAATTTACGTGAAAATGCGTTTAGTGAACAAAGAAACTGGCGAAGTAAAAGACCAAGAAGTATTCTTCGGAGACTTCCCATTAATGACTGAAATGGGTACATTTATCATTAATGGTGCAGAACGTGTAATTGTATCTCAATTAGTTCGTTCTCCTGGGGCTTATTTCCATGACAGACCTGACAAAAACGGTAAACAATTATATGGTTCAACATTAATTCCAAACCGTGGTGCATGGTTAGAGTACGAAACAGACTCAAAAGACATTTCTTATGTACGTATCGACCGTACTCGTAAAATCCCATTAACGGTATTAGTTCGTGCGTTAGGTTTCGGTTCAGATGACCTTATCCAAGAAATCTTCGGAGATAGCGAAACATTACGTTTAACATTAGATAAAGATGTTCATAAACGTATGGATGAATCTCGTACAGAAGAAGCATTAAAAGATATTTATGACCGTCTACGTCCTGGTGAACCAAAAACAGCTGAAAGTTCACGTAACTTATTAACAGCTCGTTTCTTCGACCCACGCCGCTATGACTTAGCAGCAGTTGGACGTTATAAAGTCAACAAGAAATTAAACCTTAAAACTCGTTTATTACACCAAACAATCGCTGAGAACTTAGTAGATCCTGAAACAGGAGAAATCGTTGTTGAAAAAGGAACTGTTCTTGAACGCGACGTAATGGAAAAAGTAGTAGAAGTACTTGAAAAAGGTGCAAATTTATTTACATTACATCCATCAGAAGACGGTGTGATTAAAGACCCTGTAACAATTCAAACAGTAGAAGTTTATTCACCAGCTGACCCAGAACGCGTGATTAAAATCATCGGTAATGGAAACGTTGCTGAAGACGTGAAACACGTAACTGCAAGCGACATTATCGCAACAATCAGCTACTTCTTAAACCTTTACGAAGGAATCGGAACAACAGACGACATCGACCACTTAGGTAACCGTCGTATCCGTTCAGTAGGGGAATTATTACAAAACCAATTCCGTATCGGTTTATCTCGTATGGAACGTGTGGTTCGCGAACGTATGTCTATCCAAGACACTGCAACAGTGACACCACAACAATTAGTAAATATTCGTCCAGTCGTTGCGGCAATTAAAGAGTTCTTCGGATCTTCTCAATTATCACAATTCATGGACCAAACAAACCCATTAGGAGAGTTAACACACAAACGCCGTCTATCAGCGTTAGGACCTGGTGGTTTGACTCGTGACCGTGCCGGATATGAAGTTCGTGACGTTCACTATTCTCACTATGGCCGTATGTGTCCTATCGAAACTCCTGAGGGACCAAACATCGGGTTAATCAACAGCTTATCAACATATGCGAAGATCAACAAATATGGTTTCATTGAAACTCCATACCGTCGTGTAGACTGGAACACTCATAAAGTTACAGATAAAATCGACTACTTAACAGCTGACGAAGAAGATAGCTTCGTAGTAGCACAAGCGAACTCTCCATTAAATGAAGACGGAAGCTTCGTGAACGATGTTGTTATGGCGCGTTACGTATCTGAAAACTTAGAAGTACCAGTAGACCGCGTGGACTACATGGACGTTTCTCCAAAACAAGTAGTTGCAGTTGCGACAGCATGTATCCCATTCTTAGAAAACGACGACTCAAACCGTGCGTTAATGGGTGCGAACATGCAACGTCAAGCTGTTCCATTGTTAAATCCAAAAGCACCATTTATCGGTACAGGTATGGAATACGTATCTGCGCATGACTCAGGGGTTGCCTTGTTATGTAAACGTGATGGTGTTGTCGAATTCGTTGATGCTAAAGAAGTACGTGTACGTACAGCTGATGGCTCATTAGATACTTACCAAATCACTAAGTTCCACGGATCAAACGCGGGTATGTGTTACAACCAACGTCCAATCGTGGCACAAGGGGATAAAGTGGTTAAAGGCGAAATCCTAGCAGACGGACCTTCTATGGAAAAAGGTGAATTAGCATTAGGACAAAACGTTCTAGTAGCGTTCATGACTTGGGAAGGTTACAACTACGAGGATGCGGTTATCATGAGTGAACGTTTAGTGAAAGACGATGTGTATACATCAATCCACATCGACGACTACGATTCAGAAGCTCGTGATACAAAACTTGGACCTGAAGAAATTACTCGTGAGATTCCAAACGTTGGGGAAGACGCATTGAAGAACCTTGACGCTGACGGAATTATCCGTATCGGTGCCGAAGTTAAAGATGGTGACATCTTAGTCGGTAAAGTAACTCCTAAAGGGTTAACAGAACAATCACCAGAAGAACGTTTATTACACGCAATCTTCGGTGAAAAAGCTCGTGAAGTTCGTGACACGTCTCTACGTGTACCTCACGGCGGTGGCGGTATTGTCCGCGATGTACGTGTGTTCACACGTGCAGCAGGTGATGAATTAGCACCTGGCGTAAACAAATTAGTTCGTGTATATATTGTACAAAAACGTAAAATCAATGAAGGGGATAAGATGGCCGGACGTCACGGTAATAAAGGGGTTGTTTCCCGTATTATGCCGGAAGAAGATATGCCATTCTTACCAGATGGAACACCAGTTGACATCATGTTAAACCCATTAGGGGTACCTTCACGTATGAACATCGGACAAGTGTTAGAGTTACACTTAGGTATGGCTGCACGTGAATTAGGTATTTACATCGCAACACCAGTATTCGATGGTGCGCAAGATGAAGACGTATGGGGAACTGTTGCAGAAGCGGGTATGGCTCGTGATGCGAAAACAATTTTATATGATGGACGTACAGGTGAACCATTCGATAACCGTGTGTCAGTAGGGGTTATGTACATGATCAAACTTGCCCACATGGTTGACGACAAACTTCATGCTCGTTCAATTGGACCATACTCACTCGTTACACAACAACCTCTTGGAGGTAAAGCGCAATTTGGTGGACAACGTTTCGGAGAAATGGAAGTATGGGCACTAGAAGCTTATGGTGCTGCTTATACATTACAAGAAATCCTAACGTACAAATCAGATGACGTTGTTGGTCGTGTGAAGACTTACGAATCAATCGTTAAAGGTCAACAAATTTCACGTCCAGGAGTTCCAGAATCATTCCGCGTATTAGTAAAAGAATTACAAGCTTTAGGTCTTGATATGAAAGTACTTGACGCACAAGATGAAGAAATCAAACTTGAAGATATGGACGAAGACGAAGGAATTCGTTTCAGTGACGTTGAAAGAACAAATGATAGACGTGCTCAATTAGATGAGTATTCTGATCGTGCAGCTGAATTATCAGCAGCAGAAGAAGCAGCTGATACAGCTGAAGAAGATGCAGCCGATGTAGAAGACGTTGAAGACAATTTTGATACTGACGAAGAGTAATAGAACTATTGGAATCGTAGGGCAATTCCAAAAGAAAGGGAGGTAGGCCCCTTGATAGATGTAAATAATTTTGAAAGTATGCAGATTGGGTTAGCTTCTCCGGAGAAAATCCGTGAGTGGTCACATGGTGAAGTTACAAAACCAGAAACAATCAACTACCGTACTTTAAAACCAGAACGCGATGGTTTATTCTGCGAGAAAATCTTTGGTCCAACAAAAGACTTAGAATGTTCTTGTGGTAAATTAAAGAAAATCAACAACAAAGGGAAAGTCTGCGATCGTTGTGGCGTTGAAGTAACGCGCTCAAAAGTTCGTCGTGAACGTATGGGACACATCGAATTAGCAGCTCCAGTATCACACGTGTGGTACTTCAAAGGTATTCCAAGCCGCATGGGACTTGTGTTAGACATGAGTCCACGTGCGTTGGAAGAAGTCATTTATTTTGCAAGCTACGTTGTTATCGACGCTGGCGACACAACATTAATGCACAAACAATTATTAACTGAACGTGAATACCGTGAAAAACGTGCAGAATTCGGAACTCGTTTCCATGCTGCAATGGGTGCGGAAGCTGTTCAAGAGTTATTAAATAACGTTGACTTAGACGCTGAAATCGCTGAATTAAAAGAAGAGTTGAAAACAGCTCAAGGTCAAAAACGTACTCGTGCAATCCGTCGTTTAGACATTTTAGATGCCTTCAAAGAATCAGGAAACAAACCTGGTTGGATGGTAATGGATGTTATTCCAGTTATCCCACCAGATTTACGTCCAATGGTTCAATTAGAAGGTGGACGTTTTGCAACAAGTGACTTGAACGATTTATACCGTCGTGTGATTAACCGTAATAACCGTCTAAAACGTTTATTAGAATTAAATGCACCACGTATCATCGTTCAAAACGAAAAACGTATGTTACAAGAAGCAGTGGATGCTTTAATCGATAATGGTCGTCGTGGCCGTCCAGTAACTGGACCAGGTAACCGTCCATTGAAATCATTAAGCCACATGCTTAAAGGGAAACAAGGTCGTTTCCGTCAAAACCTACTTGGTAAACGTGTAGACTATTCTGGACGTTCTGTAATCGTAGTAGGACCAAACTTGAAGATGTACCAATGTGGTCTTCCTAAAGAAATGGCGATTGAATTATTCAAACCTTTCGTAATGAAAGAATTAGTTGAACGTGAAATCGCTGGAAACATCAAGAGCGCTAAACGTAAAATTGAACGTTTAGATGACGATATTTGGGGAATCCTTGAAGAAGTAATTCGTGAGCACCCAGTTCTATTGAACCGTGCACCTACACTTCACAGATTAGGGATTCAAGCGTTCGAACCAACTCTAGTAGAAGGTCGTGCGATTCGTCTTCACCCATTAGTGTGTGAAGCCTACAATGCCGACTTCGACGGAGACCAAATGGCGGTTCACGTGCCACTATCTCAAGAAGCTCAAGCTGAAGCTCGCTTATTAATGTTAGCGGCTCAAAACATCCTAAACCCTAAAGATGGTAAACCAGTTGTTACACCATCTCAAGACATGGTTTTAGGGAACTACTATTTAACAATGGAACAAGAAGGCCGTGTTGGTGAAGGAATGTTCTTCAAAGACATGGACGAAGCAATCTTGGCTTACAACAATGGATACGTTCATTTACACAGCCGTATTGCAATTCCTGCAAGCTCACTTCCACATAAACCATTTACAGAGTGGCAAAAAGAGAGAATGATGGTCACAACAGTTGGTAAATTATTATTCAACGAAATCATGCCAAACGAATTCCCTTACTTAAATGAGCCAACAATGGAAAACTTAGAAGTGGCTACACCAGATAAATACTTCTTAGAAGCAGGCGCAAACATTAAAGAAGAAATCGCAGGACGCGAAATCGTTGCACCATTCAAGAAGAAAAACTTAGGTCAAATCATCGCCGAAGTGTTCAAACGATTCCATATCACTGAAACTTCAATGATGTTAGACCGTATGAAAGACTTAGGATATAAATTCTCAACTCGTGCTGGTTTAACAGTAGGGATTGCAGATATCTCAGTTGCGGACAACAAGAAAGAAATTCTTGAAGAAGCACATAAACAAGTCGACAACATCTCTAAATTATTCCGTCGTGGTTTAATTACAGATGATGAACGTTATGAACGTGTTATCGAAACATGGAACAAAGCGAAAGATGATATCCAAAAAGCGTTAATTCGCACATTAGGTTCTCGTAACCCAATCTTCATGATGAGTGATTCTGGAGCCCGTGGTAACATCTCTAACTTTACTCAGCTTGCTGGTATGCGTGGATTGATGGCCGCTCCTAACGGTAAGATCATGGAATTACCGGTTACATCAAACTTCCGTGAAGGGTTAACCGTTATGGAAATGTTCTTGTCTACTCACGGTGCTCGTAAAGGGATGACCGATACGGCCTTGAAGACAGCCGACTCAGGTTACTTAACTCGTCGTTTAGTAGACGTTGCGCAAGATGTAATCATTCGTGAAACAGACTGCGGAAGCGATCGTGGTTTAACAATTACTGCGATTAAAGAAGGAAATGAAGTCATTGAAACACTTGAAGAACGTATGTTAGGACGTTATGCACAACGTTCAGTGAAACATCCTGAAACAGGTGAAGTGTTAGTAGCACGCAATGAAATCATTACTGAAGATATTGCTCGTAAGATTATCGAAGCTGGAATTGAAGAAATTACAATTCGTTCAGCGTTCACATGTGATACAAAACATGGGGTATGTAAATAC
This sequence comes from uncultured Streptococcus sp., assembly GCA_916050055.1. Lineage (GTDB taxonomy): Bacteria > Bacillota > Bacilli > Lactobacillales > Aerococcaceae > Granulicatella. The sequence goes on along the minus strand of CAJZJY010000045.1, from coordinate 2,018 downwards.
TGTTATGGACGTAACTTAGCTACAGGTTCAGAAGTTGAAGTTGGGGAAGCAGTTGGTACAATTGCCGCTCAATCAATCGGGGAACCTGGTACACAGTTAACAATGCGTACGTTCCATACCGGTGGGGTTGCCGGAGACGATATTACTCAAGGTTTACCTCGTATCCAAGAAATCTTCGAAGCGCGTAATCCTAAAGGGGTTGCGACAATCAGTGAAGTAGCGGGTGAAGTAGTTTCTATCGAAGAAAATGCTGGAAGTCGTACAAAAGAAATTACAATTAAAGGCTCTACAGATACTCGTTCTTATACAGTTCCATTTACAGCTCGTCTAAAAGTGGAAGAAGGACAAATCATCGATCGTGGTGCTCCATTAACAGAAGGTTCTATCGATCCTAAAGAATTATTACGTGTTCGTGACGTATTATCAGTTGAAAACTACTTATTACGTGAAGTACAAAAAGTATACCGTATGCAAGGGGTAGAAATCGGCGATAAACACGTTGAGGTAATGGTTCGTCAAATGTTACGTAAAGTTCGAGTAATGGATCCAGGTTCAACTGAAATCCTTCCAGGAACATTACTTGATATTGCAGACTTTACAGAACGTAACCGCTCTGCAATCATGAACGGTGAAGTACCTGCGACAGCTCGTCCTGTATTACTAGGTATTACAAAAGCTTCATTAGAAACAAACAGCTTCTTGTCTGCAGCATCATTCCAAGAAACAACTCGTGTCTTGACAGATGCTTCTATCCGCGGCAAGAAAGACCACTTACTAGGATTGAAAGAAAATGTTATCATCGGTAAGATCATCCCTGCTGGTACAGGTATGGCTCGTTACCGCAATATGGAAACAAGTACTTCAGAACCAGTATTACCAGTGGAACAAACAGAAGGTTTAGTTGGGGAACCAGCAACTTCTGAAGAAGACACAAATGAATAATCTGTGACTTTAAGCACCCTGTAGTGAAAGCTACAGGGTGCTTTTTCTTGGTAACTTCATAAAACCTTCTCCTAGAAACAAAGGTTCTAGATTATAATTATTAAAACTTAAGAATGGAGTAGAACAATGAAAAAAACAACAAAACTCTTAAGTCTTGCAGTCGCAAGCTTATTAGCCGCTTGTTCAAACCGAGCAGCACCTGCAGAGACTACGCAAGCAACTACAGCTCAAGCAACGACTGTACAAGCGACAACTCAAGCAACAGCTACGACTGCTACAAATACAACTGTAGCTACTAACGCTTCGGAAGATGCAATGGGAAGCCAAAATGCAATTCAAAAAGAAATTGTAGATGCGTTTAAAAAAGAATTCCAAAACCTTGATATTACTGCGTTAGAATACACAAACGGAATGTTCTATGAAGTAGAAGCGATGAATGATACGAATGAATATACGTACCGTTACGATAAGTCAGCTAAGACTTTTATGAAAGTTAATGAAACAACTTCAGATAAAGAAGAACATGATGAAGAAAAAATTGACTTAGCTACTTTGAAACAAGTAGATGAGATGGCTGCTATCGCTCAAAAAGAATTCCCAACAGGAGTCCTTCGTGAGTGGAGCGTTGATAAAGATAATGGTGAAGTTATCTGGGAGTTCGATGTATTCGTTAATGGACAACAAGTGAACGTTAAGATTTCAAACGCAACTGGAAAAATTACGGAAATCGATCGCTAATTAAATATTGTTTATAAGATACCCCGTCAAGGACTGTTGATTCAATGCTTGAGGGGGTATTTTTATGCTTAAAATGATAAGAAAGAATCTGAAAAAAAGATTAAGAAAATGTTAAGAATTTTGAAAAGTTTGAAAAATACAACATTAAAAAAGCGAATTAATTCATTAGATAGTGGGAAAAAGAATTTGTAGGTGGAATTAAATCGTTTAAAAGCGTCAAATATATAATATTTTAAATAAAAAATAAAACCGCTATCAAATTTATGTGAATGGTAGTATAATAAAAATGAATAAAAGAAAGATTGGGGTAGTGTATATGAGTCAGGAATTGTACCAAA
>CAJZJY010000044.1 GCA_916050055.1 uncultured Streptococcus sp. | reverse complement strand
TCTAACCTTAAAACTAGAGGTGACAACATGAGACATTTAACTAAAAGTGCTGTATTTCTTTTCTTTACCAAAGGGAAAAAGGTACTTCTTCAAAAACGAATGAACACTGGATTTATGGACGGCTATTACGACGCTACAGTGAGCGGTCATATTGAAGCCAATGAATCCATTACACAAGCAGCATTGCGTGAAACACGTGAAGAAATCGGCCTAGAAATTCCGTCAAGTGCCCTTAACTTCTACACGACTCTTCATACGCACTTTGATGAACATGACTATTTCTATTTTTATTTCCAAGTGGATATTGAAAAACTTCCTCACTTTGACATTCATAACGGCGAACCAGAGAAGATTGAAGAATTCAAATGGTTTTCTCTATCCAAGTTGCCACAAAAGATTTCAGAGTTTAATAAAGTGGCACTTGAGAACTATCAAACAGGCAACCCCCTTTCCGAACTTGGTTGGCCCCTCACTCCAGAGAAATGTTCCTGGGCCTATCATTCACCAAAAATGATGGATTATCATGATCACGAATGGGGAGTTCCTTGCCACGATGATCAAGCACTCTTCGAACGTCTCACACTAGAAACAATGCAAGCAGGACTTAGCTGGTCCACGATTCTTAATAAACGCGAGAATTTTAGAGAGGCTTTTTGCAACTTTGATATCCAAACCGTTGCTAACTATGACGAAGCTAAAGTCCAATCTCTTCTTCAAAACGAAGGCATTATTCGCAATCAACTAAAGATTCGTGCCGCTATCGCAAATGCAAACGCCATTCTGGCCATTCAAGAAAAGTATGGTAGCTTTGACGCTTTCTGTTGGAGCTTTGTTGGCCATAAACCGATGATCAACGAATTCACTACGATGGCAGAAGTCCCATCCTTTACGCCACTTGCTGAAACGTTCCGCAAGGCTCTTCTCAAGGAAGGCTTTAAATTTGTGGGCCCAACGATTGTATACTCCTTTATGCAATCAATTGGTATGGTAAACGACCATTTAACAACTTGTCCGTGTAAATAAAAAATGAAGTGATACCTTATACGGTATCACTTCATTTTTTTAATCTAATATTACTCGACTAAACAAGTCTGTCATTTCACTTTCATCGTCGCACATTGCCTTAAATCCTAGCGCAAATTTTTTCACTGCTTCAACTTCTTCTGATCCGATTGAGAACAATCCCGCTTCCAAATCAAAGGACAGAACTTCCATTAATTCTGGCATTTTCTCTTCTATAAAGACAGTTGCTAAAGAATTCCAATCATAGCCATTACCAACGAATCCCTCTTCTTGTCTTGTATCAAACACATTTTGTTTATAATCGTCATTTAACCAGAGCACGAGTGTTGCCCATACATCTTCAGTTCCCTCATCGAACACCATGAGTTTAAAGGGTTCTAATTGTTTATTGATTTCTTCGTACGACATCCCTTAACGACTCCTCCATTCATTTCCCTCTATTCTACCCATCATCACACCATTTGTCGAGCCTCCTCCCTGAGACGCACACACTAATTCCCTGCACCGGTTCATTGACGAGCGTGTTGAAATAATGAATATGAATACGCTAATAGACTTATTTCACCAAACAGATTCCTACATTACCATATTTGGTAATCAAAAACACGAAGCTCAGTTGGATTGAAATCTGAGACTCAATCAGGTAAGGTGCACATATTCCATCCTAGCACTTCTCCATTTACGAGGGTGTTGAAGAATGGATACGAACACACCAATAGACTTATTTCACCAAACAGATTCCTAAATTACCATATTTGGTAATCAAAAACACGAAGGATTTTCGGAGTCTATAGTGGTAACAATAGCGAGTACAACTGATACTCAATCCGATGAGGAGCACGCATTTTATACTAGCACTGGCCCATTTACGAGGGTGTTGAAATCACGGATAAGGAAACTACCAAAATAGCTAATTTCACCAAACAGATTCCTTAAGCACCCTCCTTTTTTTAAGGTAAAACACAAAGAGCCTCGGATACCAATAATCATAAGAATAACGTGCGTAACCAATGTGAATTACACTCTCTTGAAAATTTATTTTCTAGAGAGTGTTTGAAGCTTGGTAGCCTCAAGACCTTGGCTTGAGGCGATACAGTTATTCTTATAATTATTGAACGTAGCCGAAGGCTCTAAGTGTTTTACATTTGCACAAACAAAAAAACAGGCTCCTTTTTAGGAACCTGTTTGAGTTGAAATTACAACCATTTTGTATAGTCTTCATCATCCATTGCTTCAACACTACCGAGTAGGTACCCATTTCCAACCTGCGAGAAGAAGTCATGGTTACTTGTACCAGTCGAAATCCCGTTCATCACAATCGGATCCACATCTTCAGCAGTATCCGGGAACAATGGATCGAACCCTAAGTTTTGAAGCGCCTTATTCGCATTATAACGAATAAACACTTTAACTTTTTCAGTCCAACCAACTTGGTCATAGATAGATTGTGTATACTTCACTTCGTTTTGGTAAAGTTCCAAACATAAGTTGTATACCCACATCTTCATTTCTTCCTGTTCTGATTCAGACAATTCATTGTAGCCTTGTTGGAACTTGTACCCTGTATAAGTTCCGTGAACTGACTCGTCACGAATGATTAACTTGATAATTTCAGCCACGTTGGCAAGCTTGTTATTTCCTAAGTAATAAAGTGGTGTAAAGAATCCACTATAGAATAGGAAAGTTTCAAGCATTGTAGAAGCCACTTTCATCTTCAAGGCATCTCTACTTTGATAGATTTCGTTAATCTTTTTCGCTTTGAATTGCAAGTATTCATTGTTGTTTGTCCATTCGAAAATATCTTCGATTTCTGCTTTTGTATGCAATGTACTGAAGATTGTTGAATAACTTTTCGCGTGAACAGATTCCATAAATTGAATATTGTTCCAAACCGCTTCTTCATGTTGAGTGCGCACGTAATCTTTCATTAAGCTTGCACCTTCTTCTGATTGAAGCGTATCTAATAATGTTAATCCACCGAACACTTTACCCACAACATCTTTTTCTGCAGGTGATAAAGTTCTCCAGTCGTCTAAGTCGTTTGATACTGGGATACGTGTATCTAACCAGAATTGCTCCGTTAGTTTTTCCCAAGTTAATTTATCGATCATGTCTTCAACTTGGTTCCAGTCAATCGCTTTATAGTACTCTACTGGTTGTGTAGATTTTTGAGAAAGAATCTCATTGAAATATCGTTTTGTACTCACGAGCTTATGTCCTTTCTTTCGTATTCCCATTAAATGCTGCAGCTTTCGCAAGCATTACTTCCGATTTCATCGTTGTTTTCTGTAAATGTACGTACATAGTAGATTGACTTGATGCCTTTATTCCACGCATAGTGACGTAAAATGTTTAAGTCACGTGTTGTCATCTTGTTTGTACGTCCTTCTTTCCATTCATATAATCCTTCAGGAAGTTCTGAACGCATGAAGAGTGTCAAACTCATTCCTTGGTCGATATGTTTTTGAGCTGCTGCGTATACATCGATTACTTTACGCATATCAATATCGTACGCTGATTTGTAGAATGGTAAAGTGTCATTTGATAAGAATGGAGCTGGGTAATAAGTCTTACCAGTCTTCTTCTCTTGACGTTCTTCAATTAAACGAGTGATTGGGTGTAATGAAGCACTTGTTTCGTTTACGTAGCTGATTGAACCAGTTGGCGCAATTGCTAAACGGTTTTGGTGATATAATCCACCGCTCATCACATCTTCTTTTAATTGTTTCCAATCTTCTACAGTTGGAATTGGAAGTTTTTCAAAGATTTTCTTCACTTTGTCAGATTGAATTTGTACGTCTTCAGCGATATAGCTGTCGAAGTATTCACCTGTTGCGTATTTAGAACGTTCGAACCCAACGAATGATTGACCGCGTTCTTTGGCAATCTTGTTACTTGCTTTCAATGTGTAGAAGTTCAACATTCTGAAGTATAAATCAGTCGCTTCGATAGACTCAGGTGAGCCGTATTCCATTTGATTTAATGCAAAGAATGTGTGTAATCCCATCGCTCCAAGACCGATTGTATGTGCTTTGCTGTTTCCGTTTTTAACGGTTGGAACGGCATCGATACTTGAGTGGTCAGTTACGAACGTTAACGCACGTACAGCTACATCAATAGAGCGTTCGAAGTCAGGAGATTTCATTAAGTTCACGATGTTTGTTGAACCTAAGTTACAGCTAATATCTGTTCCTAAGTGTTCATATTCTTGAGCATTGTTAATGACTGAAGGCTCTTGAACTTGTAGGATTTCAGAACATAAATTACTCATGATAATCTTTCCATCGATTGGATTTACACGGTTTGCTGTATCGATGTTCACCACATATGGATATCCAGATTCTTGTTGTAATTTACTAATTTCATTTTCTAAGTCACGCGCACGTAATTTAGATTTGCGGATTTCAGGGTTGTTTACCATGTTGTCATATTCTTTAGTGATGTCCACATATGAGAATGGCACACCATAAATACGTTCCACATCGTATGGGCTAAATAAGTACATAATGTCGTCGTTTTTGATTAATTCATAGAATTTATCTGGGACAACAAGACCTAGTGATAATGTCTTCACACGAACTTTTTCATCCGCATTTTCTTTTTTTGTAGATAAGAACGATACGATATCTGGGTGGAATACGTTTAAGTAAACCGCACCGGCACCGTTACGTTGACCTAATTGGTTTGAGTAGCTGAAACTATCTTCTAATAATTTCATAATTGGAACAACACCGCTTGATGCATTCTCAATTTTCTTGATTGGGTCACCTGCTGCACGAACGTTAGACAAGCTTACTCCTACTCCTCCCCCAATTCTTGATAATTGAAGAGCTGAGTTGATTGTACGACCAATACTGTTCATATCGTCTGTTGTTTGAATTAAGAAGCAAGAAACGAGTTCCCCACGACGTTTTCTTCCGGCATTCAAGAATGTTGGTGTTGCTGGTTGATAGCGTTGTGTAATCATTTCTTCCGCTAAATCATGTGCTAATTGCTCATCGCCATCTGCTAAGAAAAGAGCGTTAAATACAATACGATCTTCAAAACGTTCTAAGTAACGTTGACCATCGTTTGTCTTCATTGCATATTGTTTGTAGAATTTGAACGCAGACATGAATGAACGGAAACGGAATTTTTTCTTGTACGTTTCTTTCATTAATTTCTTAACGAATTTACGGTTGTATTTCCCTAAAAATTCTGCTTCTAAATAATCGTGTTCGATTAAGTAATCGAGTTTTTCATCTAATGTATAGAAGAAAACTGTATTTGGGTTTACGTGTTCTAAGAAGAACGCACGAACCGCTTCACGATCTTTATGCAATGGAATTTTCCCATCAACTGGACGGTTTAACTCATTGTTTAATGCGAAGTATGTAACTTCTTGAGTCTTGTTAATTAATTTTGGACTATCCAATCTCTCTCACCTTTTCTATTAGTATTTGTACATCTTTATCTGTACCTTGATTTTCAAAGCAATGCAGCAATGGAATTTCATATTTAACCGCTAACGCTCTGGCATTGGAACAAAAACTCGTATTGAAATTGCGATTCCCTGAACCAGCGACCCCTTTTAACAGGCTGCGATTCTCGCCAAAATCAATAAATTCATAAAAAAAATTCGCCACTTGCTCTCCATAAGTTGGTGTAATGACGATATAAGGTTCTTCCATTTGTACTGTAGGATTTTTCCTAGAAATTTCGATAAAATCCCGGTTCAATTTTTTTACGAATTGTCTTGTCTTTCCAGTTAGCGATAAATAAACGACTTTCACGATTACTCCATTTCTGAATTCGAAATACACCTTCATGCATTTCTAGCTCACTTGAAACTCACGAAACTAATTATATCCAGCCTAGAAGTTTTTTGCAACATTTTAACAACATTTTGTATTGTTTTTTTTACGAAACACAAAATATAGTGACTCCGACTACACACCCCCGACATTTAGTGTACTCAAAAAATCAAGTAAAACGATTGACAAAAACGGTTGACGACTGTAGACTAAACCTATAGAAAGGAGTTCTATTTATGACAGAATTTCAACCAATGAGCCCTTCTGAACGTCAAATTATGCGTGTCTTATGGGCAAACCCAAATAGCACAAGTGGATATATTATCGAGCAACTGCAACGCTCATTTTCATGGAGTGACTCGACGATTAAAACCCTCATCATCCGTTTAACCAAAAAAGGATATATTCAAATCGATAATCGAAAGAAACCATTCCACTACTCTGCGACGATTTCTGAGAAAGCACAACTTGACCAAGAGACCGATGTGCTTCTAGAACAAGTATGTCAAAAACAGAATGGGAATTTAATACATACACTAATTGATAAGGCAACTTTGAGCCAAGATGACATTCAAGATTTAATGAACGCCTTAAAGGAAAAATCAGCCACTGCTCCAACATCTGTTGCATGTAACTGCCTACCAGGTCAATGTAATTGTCATCACCATCATCACTAAAACAAAAACCTATTGCTTAAAGCCACACTGACTTTAAACAATAGGTTATTTTTATTTTCAAAATATCTCAAAGCTTAATTTTTAAGATAGTCCTTTGCATCCTTAAAGAAGCTTGCAATGATCATGACAATAATAATCCCAATTGGAAGTGCCGCGATAATCGCAACGGACTGTAAGTTATACATTGAGTTTTCTGAGAAAATCAATGCGATTGGGAATAAGATAAATACGAGTGACCAGAACATGCGGACACGTTTATCACTACCATGTGTGTGCTCTAATTCTTTGTACGAATAAGCAGACACTACAAGTGTTAAAGCGTCGAATGTTGTCGCATAGAACGCAATCATCGTAACTGCTAGTAATAACAATCCAATGTTAGCTAAAGGCATGGTATCAAAAATTTTCAAAATAGCTGCCGCATAATCTGCGTTATTACTTAGAATACCAGTAATATCTAAGCCATGTTTTAACTGTTGCGCTAAGCCATAGTTTCCAAGGATGATAAACGCCGTAAATGTCCCAGCAATCCCCCATGCGTATCCACCAAGAACAGTGTTTTTAACGGTACGTCCTTTTGAAATACTACCGATAAAGAACGGTGTAGCCACACACCAAACCATCCAATAAGACCAATAATAGATTGTCCATTTTTGTGGGAAGCTTGTTTCACGAAGCGGATCAAGCCACGTAGACATTCCGATAAAGTTTTGGACAAGGTTCCCAATTGCGCTAAACCCTGTTTCTAAGATATACACTGTTTCTCCACCGAAGAATAAGAAGTATCCTAGTAAGGCAAAGAATAAATACGTACAGATGGCCGCTAGTTTAGAAACGGCGTCCATTCCAAGCATTACAGTACTTGTATATACTGCTGCGATTAATAATAATACTACAATTGTGATAATCTTCGAATTTTGAATCCCAAACACTTGGCTCATCGCCGCTGAAAGAAGCGGTGTTGCTAGCGAGAATGTTGTAGCAGTACCCGCGATTAACGCGAAGATGGCAATCAAGTCGATGGTTTTCCCCATCCAACCGTCAACTTTGTCTCCAAGAAGTGGACGACAAGCTTCAGAGAATTTTTGTTTCTCTACTTTACGATTATGCAACATAAATCCAAAGGCCACCGCAAGCATGATGTAGAAGCTCCATGCGATTGGTCCCCAGTGGAATAATGGGAATGTGGACGCCCATTTTTGCACGCTACCGAGTTCGCCAAGATAAGATTCTTGTGCGTATAATGCCCATTCGATCATCGCATAGAACACAATATCCGCTGCCATCGTAGACGTAAAAATCATCACACCCCATTTAAAGTTGGAATATTCGACTTCACTATCTTCGCCACCAAGAACGATTTTGCCGTATTTTGAAAAAGCCACATACACACTACAAAGGAAAACACCCACCGCAAGCATTGCGTAGTAAATACTGAATTGGTCGCCTAGAAAACTACGAACGCCTTCTAGAACCGCTGAACTGGCATCTGGAAATATCATAAAGAGAATTCCTAACACCACTACTCCAAATAGCGGTACAAGCGTTGCGACCCAGTCAATCTCGTCGCGAAGATTTTTCTTTTCTACTTCATTATTCATGATTTGCCTCCTCTAGAACACTCTTGTAAGAGTCATCTACTGCTACTAATTCTTCAAGGCTATCGATTTCAACGATATCCCCTTCTTGCATTGGGTAAATACCCATTTCATATTCTTCTGGGTAACAGAACATTGCCACATCATCCCAGTAAATATCATGGTTTTTCTTGTCTTCAAATTCGATTTCAAGATGACGTTTTAACTGCTGACCGTCTTCTTTCGTCCAACGAGAAATGCTAAATAATTGCCATCCCTTCTGTCCTCCAGTACGGCTACAGCTAGTAACAACTCCATCGTCATCTACTTGCATGAGCCATTCGTCGGTGCCATTTTCTACCGGAATACATGCATATCCTGAGCGTGTAAACTCTGGATGTAGAACTTCACTATTGTAGATTAATTGGTCGCCATCTAGAATAATCACTTCTTCCAGATAGTCACGTACTACATAAAGTGATGAAATATTATTAGCTACATCGAAATA
>CAJZJY010000043.1 GCA_916050055.1 uncultured Streptococcus sp. | reverse complement strand
ACGAGCGCTTCTCAAATCACATTAATGACCTTGCATGCGGCAAAAGGACTTGAGTTTCCGGTTGTTTTCCTTGTCGGAATGGAAGATGGAATTTTCCCGTCAGGCCGCTCGCTGCAAGAAGATGGCGAAGAAGAGGAACGTCGCTTGGCATATGTAGGGATTACTCGTGCCGAGAAGAAACTCTTTATGACTCGTGCATATTCACGACTTCTTTATGGGAAGACACAAAACTATCGTGAGTCACGATTCATGCAAGAAATTGATGACAGTTTATTAGAAAAAGAAGGCGTAACGGTGAGTGATTCGTATTACTCAAGTAGCTTCTATACGAATGATTCGAAATCTTCTTATGGAACGCGTACCCAGACGTCGTCTTACGGATCTCATAGTGGGGGTCAGTCTACGTCATCAGCAGGTGGCGGAGGATTATTTGACCGCTATCGCTCAAGTAGCCAATCGTCTAGTGGCGGTGGTTATTTACAAAAGAAACAAACGACACCAGCGCGTATTCAACGTGCGGATAAGCCACAAGCAAGTTCATCTTCAACAGATGGATGGACTGTGGGCATGAAAGTGTCACATAAAAAATGGGGAACAGGAACCGTTGTCCGCATTACTGGTGAAGGGGACCGTCAAGAGTTAGATGTGGCCTTTGCAGGAATGGGGATTAAACGACTCCTTGCAAGTTTTGCCCCAATCGAAAAAATCGAAGAATAGAGGATGAAGATGAGTACAACGATTCAACAGAGAATTGAAGAGCTAAAAGAACAATTAAATCGTTGGAGTCATGAGTATTATGTGGAGGATAAGCCTACTGCAACTGATGCGGAGTACGACAAGGCTTATCATGAACTAGTGGCGCTTGAAGTTGAACACCCGGAATTCGTGACAGCTGATTCGCCTACGCAGCGTGTGGGTGGAGAAGTGCTCGACCAGTTCCAGAAGGTAACGCACACGAATCCAATGCTCAGCCTTTCAAATGCTTTCTCAAAAGAAGACTTGGAAGAATTCGATGCGCGTCTTCGTAAATTAACGAACCGTGCGATTGAATATGTGTGTGAATTGAAAATCGATGGACTCTCAATCGCATTGACGTATCAAAACGGACAGCTTGTACTTGGAGCGACTCGTGGTGACGGAACGACTGGGGAAGACGTAACAGGAAATGTTCGCACGATTAAATCGGTGCCACTTTCTCTCAAAGAACCTTGGAATATCGAAGTGCGCGGGGAATGTTATATGCCGAAAAAAGCATTCGTTGCACTAAACCAGTCGCGTGAAGAAGAAGGGCTTGAAGTCTTTGCCAACCCAAGAAATGCGGCGGCAGGAAGTCTCAGACAGCTCGATTCAAAAATTGCGGCGAAGCGAAACTTGTCGGTCTTTCTTTACAGCAGTCCAAGTGTGGAAGAGCTAAATGTTTCAACCCAAGAAGAGCTATTAGAGAAAATGGCAGAGATTGGCTTTGTCACGAATCCTGAACGTTTAAAATGCCAAACGATTGATGAAGTGTGGAATTACATCGAGACGATTGCTGCAAAACGTCCAGATTTGCCATATGAAATTGACGGTATGGTGATTAAGGTGAATGATTTTGCCGCTCAAGAAGAAATCGGCTTTACGGTGAAAGCTCCACGTTGGGCAATCGCGTATAAATTCCCAGCCGAAGAAGCACAAACGATTGTCCGCGATATCGAGTGGACGGTTGGGCGTACGGGGGTTGTAACGCCAACTGCGGTGATGGATCCCGTTCAACTAGCAGGAACGACGGTACGCCGTGCGAGCTTGCATAATATTGACTTGATTAAGGAGCGCGACATCCGTCTAGAAGACACGGTTGTGATTCATAAGGCTGGAGACATTATCCCAGAAGTCACACGCGTGATTTTAGAGAAACGTCCTGCAACGAGTCAGCCTTACGAGTTTCCAACGACTTGTCCGGTCTGTCATGCAAAATTAGAACATTTGGAAGAAGAGGTGGCGATTCGCTGCTTGAATCCAAAATGTTCTGCTCAATTGACAGAAGGGTTGAGCCACTTTGTTTCTCGTAACGCGATGAATATGAGTGGAATTGGGCCACGTGTCATCAAGCAACTCTTTGAAGAAGGGCTTGTTCTCGATGTGGCAGATTTATATCAATTAACGCTAGACCAGTTGTTAGCTCTAGATAAAGTGCAACAAAAGAGCGCTGAAAACATCTTAGAAGCCATCGAGAAGAGTAAAGAAAACTCACTCGAGCGCCTCTTAACAGGACTTGGAATCCGTCATGTGGGAACCAAGGCGGCGAAAGAATTAGCGCAACATTTCAAAACGATGACGGCTCTACAAGAAGCGAGCATTGAACAATTGTTGGAAATTGATGGTTTAGGTGATATTATTGCTTATAGTGTAAAAACTTATTTTGAACAACCATCTGTTCAAGAATTAATTCAAGAATTGCAAGATAGTGGCGTGAATATGACCTATCTTGGAGTGACAAAAGACGACTCAGCTGCCTCAGGACACGTCCTCAGCGGTAAGACGGTCGTATTAACAGGGACTTTAGAACAATTAACAAGACAAGATGCAAAAGAAAAACTCGAATCGCTTGGAGCGAAGGTGACCGGATCTGTTTCGAAGAAGACGGATGTGGTGATTGCGGGGCATTCTGCTGGAAGTAAATTAACGAAGGCAAATGACCTAGGAATCGAAGTGTGGAGCGAGCAACAATTTCTCGATTCTCTTGCATAGAAAGGATGTCACATGAGAAAAACATTACGATTGGGATTACTCGGATTAGCCAGTGTGATTTCGCTCGCTGCCTGTGCGGATGTTACAAGAGCAAATCAATCAAGCACGAATACCAATAAAGATTCCAATACAAAAGTAGTACAATCAACAACAAATCAATTATCGAATAATTTTTATCGCGCGCTCATTACAAATGGAAAGTATGAAGTGAGCCAAAACCGTGGAGCTACTTTAAGCTTAAACACAGGATTTAACTTGAAGAACTTTGAAACAGGATTGATTGACCTTTCAAGAAGCGTGTTCCCAACGAACCAATACTTCTTCAGAGAAGGGCAAATCATCGATGCGGAAACAACGGCTAAATGGATTGCGCGTAAGAGTGATAAAAATCCAGACGGGTTAAATCCTGCTGATAATGGAGATACATCTCCAACAGGACGTGCGCCAATTTATTTAGCGCAGATTCTCGAACAAGACTACATGATTCAAACGGAAAACAACTTTGAATTAGGTGGAATTAGTATCGGGATTGCGATGAATAGCGTGGATTACTACACGAACGACGGTAAAGACGCTGAAACAGAAATCTCAAACGAAGCGATGATCGAACAAGCAAAAGCCATCGCAAATACTATCCTAACAAGACTTCGTCAAAACGATGCATTGAAGGCTGTGCCAATCGTCTTCGGCGTGTTCCGCCAAACGTCTAAAGATGATATCGGTGGCGGGGTATACGTTCTTGAAGCCACTTCAGTAGAGGGAACTGAAATTACAAACTGGTCAAAAGTGAACCAAAAAGTAGTTGTGCTTCCATTAGTGAACGAATCTGCGACAGAAGAGTCAACAGCATTTGAAAACTTCAGAACAGAAGTGCAAAACTTCTTCCCGAACCTCTCAGGGGTAACGGCTCGCGTGATGTATCAAGATAATGTAGCTAAGAAGATGGTCGTGAATATCATGACGCAATTCTATGGTGAATCAGAAATTATCGCTTTAGCACAGCACGTGACGGATGTTGCGAATAAATACTTACCGAAAACAACGCCGGTCGAAGTTCGTATTAGTTCGATTAATGGAGTGGAGGCATTCTTATTACAAGATATGTCACAAGGCGTCTTCACATACCATATCTTTGATTAACATTGACGGAGGCCCAAGTGCCTTTTAAAATAGAAAAGTATTGATTTTGAAAGCGAGGAAAAAACATGGCCATTGAGGAAAAAGAAGTTAGACACGTTGCCAAACTTGCAAAGCTAACTTTTGCCGACAATGAAATCCTTCATTTTACAGAACAAATGAGCGATATCATTGATATGGTGGAACAATTAAACGAAGTAGATACAACGGGTGTGCCTGTCACAACTCACGGATATCCATTAGTAAATGTGATGCGTGAAGACGTTGCTGAAAAAGGAACAGACCGCGACTTGTTAATGCGTAATGTAAAAACAAGCGAAGATGGATTTATTCAAGTACCTGCGATCATGGGTGAAAACGAGGAGGGTGAAGCATGAGTATTATTGAAAACAAAACATTAGTTGAGCTTCACGAAGGCCTTTGTAATAAAGAATTCACTTCTGTGGAATTAACAAAAGAAACATTCGAACGTATCCATGCTTTGGAACCTAAAGTTGAAGCGTTCGTGACCTTAAACGAAGAAGAAGCACTGCAACAAGCAGCCGCTGTTGACGAAAAAGGCTACGGCGAAGAAGCTTCTCTTCAAGGTCTTCCAATCGGGATTAAAGACAATATCGTCACTCGCGATCTTTTAACAACTGCTTCAAGCCGTATGTTAGAAGACTTCAACCCAATTTACGACGCGCACGTAATGGAATTATTAAAAGCAGAAGGTGCGGTGAACGTTGGGAAACTAAACATGGACGAATTTGCCATGGGTGGTTCAACAGAAACTTCTTACTTCAAGAAAACAAAAAATCCGTGGGACTTAACAAAAGTGCCTGGTGGATCTTCAGGTGGTTCTGCCGCGGCGGTTGCTTCAGGCGAAGTACTAGCGTCTCTAGGTTCTGATACAGGTGGTTCTATCCGCCAACCTGCAAGTTTCACAGGGATTGTTGGGATGAAACCAACATATGGTCGTATTTCTCGTTACGGTTTGATTGCCTTTGCGTCAAGCTTAGACCAAATCGGACCATTTACACGTACCGTTCAAGATAACGCCTTAGTATTAAGCGCGATTTCTGGATATGATCACCGCGATTCAACAAGTGTGCCACAAGAAGTGCCTGCTTACCATAAAGGATTAACAGGTGACATCAAAGGCATGCGTATCGCGTTGCCAAAAGAATATTTTGCAGAAGGTGTGGACGCACAGGTTCAAGCAGCTGTTCTTAAAGCAGCTGACCAATACCGCGAAATGGGCGCTATCGTTGAAGAAGTGAGCCTTCCTCACTCTAAATACGGTATTCCAGCGTACTATATCATCGCTTCATCTGAAGCATCTTCGAACTTACAACGTTTCGACGGAATCCGTTACGGTCACCGTTCAACAGAAGCAGAAACATTAGAAGATTTATACGTGAAGAGCCGTTCTGAAGGGTTCGGAATGGAAGTAAAACGTCGTATCATGCTTGGAACATTCAGCTTAAGTTCTGGTTATTACGATGCTTACTTCAAGAAAGCGGGTCAAGTACGTACATTAATCAAACAAGACTTTGCAAAAGTATTTGAAAACTATGATTTAATCTTAGGGCCTGTAACAACTTCTGCTGCATTTGGATTAGGCGCACACAGTGACGACCCAATCGCAATGTACATGGCGGACTTATTAACAGTTCCTGTAAACTTAGCTGGGCTACCAGCAATTTCAGTTCCTGCTGGCTTCACAAGCGAAGGATTACCAGTCGGAATTCAATTAATCGGAAATTACTTCCAAGAAAAAACGATTTACCAAGCAGCGTATGCATTTGAACAAGCAAATGATTACTACTTACGCCGCCCACAATTATAAGGAGGAACAATCACATGAACTTTGAAACAATTATTGGTTTAGAGTGCCACGTTGAATTAAAAACTGATTCAAAAATGTTCTCTCCATCACCAGCGCATTTCGGTGCGGAACCAAATACAAATACAAACGTGATCGACTGGGGATATCCAGGGGTGCTTCCTGTCGTGAATAAACGTGCGTTAGAATTCGGGATGCGTGCAGCTCTTGCGTTGAACTGTACGATTTCTCAAGATACAAAATTCGACCGCAAAAATTATTTCTATCCTGATAATCCAAAAGCGTACCAAATTTCTCAATTCGATTACCCAATCGGTCATGATGGCTGGATTGATATCGAAGTAGAAGGACAAACAAAACGTATTCGTATTGAACGTGTTCACCTTGAAGAAGATGCGGGTAAAAACACGCACGGAACAGACGGATTCTCTTATGTGGACTTAAACCGTCAAGGAACTCCACTGATTGAAATCGTATCAGAAGCAGATATGCGTTCTCCTGAAGAAGCGTATGCGTACCTTGAAGCACTTCGTCAAATTATCATGTTTACAGGTGTTTCTGACGTGAAGATGGAAGAAGGTTCAATGCGTTGTGACGCGAACATTTCAATTCGTCCTTATGGTCAAGAAAAATTCGGTACAAAAACAGAGTTGAAAAACTTAAACTCATTTAACAACGTCCGTAAAGGGTTAGCGTTCGAAGAAGTTCGTCAAGCAAACGTTCTACGTAATGGAGGAGAAATCCTACAAGAAACACGTCGTTTTGATGATGCGACGGGTCAAACGATCTTAATGCGTGTTAAAGAAGGTTCAAGTGACTACCGTTACTTCCCAGAACCAGACCTACCAAACTTCCAAATCTCAAATGAATGGATTGAAGAAGTTCGTGCGTCAATTCCTGAAATGCCAAGCAAACGTCGTGAACGTTATGTGAGCGAATTTGGCTTACCAGAATACGATGCAATGGTATTAACATTAACAAAAGAAATGTCTGATTTCTTCGATGCAACAGTTGCTGCTGGTGCTGACCCTAAACAAGCGTCAAACTGGTTAATGGGTGACATTTCAGCGCACATGAACAGCAAGAAATTAGAATTGAAAGACTTGAAGTTAACGCCAGAAAGCTTAGCAGAAATGATTCAATTAATTGCGGACGGAACCATCAGTTCGAAATTAGCAAAGAAAGTCTTCTTGTTATTAGCAGAAGAAGGCGGAACGGCAAAAGGCGTTGTTGAAAAACACGGTATGATTCAATTGAGTGATCCTGCTCAGTTATTACCGATTATTCAAGATGTGTTGGCGAACAATGCGCAGTCGATTGAAGATTTCAAGAATGGTAAAGACCGTGCTGTTGGATTCTTAGTTGGGCAAATTATGAAGCAAACGAAAGGGAAAGCAAACCCTGGCGTTGTAAACCAACTATTACAACAAGAGTTAGCGAAATACTAAAAAAAATAAATATATTTGATGGCTTCGAAATTTTCGGATGTCTTCATAGTAGCTGTAATAGGGCAGCGGCTCGAGCCGAAGTCTCTCGCCTTTAAAGCCTCAAAGGGGGAGTAAGGAAATAAATTCCTAACTCCCCCTTATTCGTTTTAATGCTTTTCCTATTACTGCTACTATAGAATCCGAAAATTTCTCCACCATCAAAGACTTTTTTGAATTCGCAAATCTTTTTAAGATTGAGGGTTGCAACGAGGAGTTTGCTTGCCCCTTAAAAATTCAAAGAAAGTTGGATGGAGAAGAATGAGGTTGGGTGCGTTGTAGTTTGTTTACAAAACACTACGTTAGAATTTGTAAGGTTCTCCCGCCCCAAAAAGTTCCTAAGAATTCTTCGCTATCAAAGACTTTTTTGAATTTACGAACCTTTTTGGAATAGGGGCTAGAGCGCGGAGTTTGCTTGCCCGCTAAAAATCCAGAAAGGGAGAAGGAAAGAGTCGAGAGGGGGATGGAATGTGAAGTTAACGATTGAAACGGTTTTGAGTCAAGGCGGAGAAACGATGAAGCAGCGGATGCTAGCGGATGCGACGCGTCTTCGCAAAGACTCTGGTTTTGTGCTTAGTTATGTGGAGGATGAGACGAATACGCGTGTGAAAGTCGAAGTCGATACAACAGGGGAAGTGCCGCATGTGACACTTCATCGTCAAGGTGAAGCGCGTAGTAAAATGGAATTCAATAAAACAAAGGCGACGAAAGGAATCTATGAATTAGGTGCCGGTCGTCAAATGCATTTTGATATTCAGACAAAACAACTACACGTGGAAGAAACGGAAGAAACCATGCTAGTGGTTCTGGAATATCAGTTATTCCAACAAAGGCAGCTGATTACAAGCTCGCTGGTGACGTTCCATTTACAAGTAGGAGAAAATGCATAAAAAATCTCTCTAAAGTAGCACAATATGAAGAATCTGTGCTATACTGTTTAGGATGAACAGGAAAGGAAGTGTAACCATTGGAATTAAAGAAACTCGATGGCATTAATAAAAACGAATTATCAATGGTCGAAGTAGCGCATGCTATTTTAGAAGCTAAGAATGAAGTTTTAGATTTCAACCAATTATTAGTAGAAATTCAAGAATACATGGAATTAAGTGACGAAGCGTTAGAATCACGTATGACTCGCTTTTATACAGACTTAAACATCGACGGAAGCTTTATCTCACTTGGAGATAACCGTTGGGGATTACGTGCATGGTATCCAATCGATTCTATCGATGAAGAAATTGCAACATCTATGGAAGACGAAGAAGTGAAGAAACCTCGTAAGAAACGTAAGAAAGTTAACGCGTTCGGCAGTGACGATCTTATCGATTACAACGATGATGATCCAGAAGATGAAGAGCTTATCGATGATGAAGAGCTTGATAGCGATGACTTAGACGACGATATCGATGTAGATCTTGAAGACGATGTAGATGAAGAAGACGAAATTGATGCTTACCGCTCTGACTTAAACGAACTAGGTGCTGACGAAGACTTAGTCGACGAAACAAGTGTAGAAGAAGATTTAATTATCATTGATGACGAAGATTTAGATAAAGACTTCGACGAAGAAGACGATGAAGAATAATCTTTGGAAATAGTTAGAAAAATAATGGCACAACTAGATCGGAAGAGCACACGTCTGAACTCCAGTCACA
>CAJZJY010000042.1 GCA_916050055.1 uncultured Streptococcus sp. | reverse complement strand
AGATCTATCGCTGTGACTGGAGTTCAGACGTGTGCTCTTCCGATCTACCATATCATCCAGGCTGGTCTCAAACTCCTGGGCTCAAGCAATCTGCCTGCCTCAGCCTCCCAAAGTGCTGTGTTTAATCCTTTAATATCTGGATTGGATGCTTGAACGGCACGTGCGATTTTAGGAATACGTGCAAATACCGCGCTTGCTAAGTCTTCATCATATTCAAAGATATTTGCTACGTGTTTCTTCGGAACAACCAGTGTGTGTCCAGGTGTTACTTGCGAAATATCGAGGAACGCAAGTACTACGTCATCTTCATACACTATATGTGCTGGAATTTCTTTATTAATAATTTTGTCAAAAATGCAATCTGTCATGGTGTTTCCTCCTTGAGTTCGTACCTCTATGGTATCAAAAAATGCTGTAAAATGAAAGGCTAGAAGCAGTTGTTGTTCATTGCATTTTGTCGGAACATCGCCTAAAATATCAAAATGAAAGTGAGGAGTCTTCATGAAGGGAAAATTAGATGCGTTAAGCGATGCGATTATTGCTATTGCGATAACCGTATTAGTGTTAGAAATCAATACACCAACATCGATGGAGAATATGTGGCAGTTTGCAAAGGAAATTTTTTTATTTGCTCAAAGTTTTGTTGTCATTGCGAACTTTTGGTTTGAACGTTCTCAATTTTTTGGTCGCTCAAAACAAATCTCGTTTTCGATTTTATCGATTGACTTATTAGCACATTTGGGCATCTGTCTCATCCCGTTATTTACGAAATTCTTATTTAGTTTTGAAAATCGAGTGATTTCTTTACTAGCATACGGGATTTTGATTGCGATTATTTCAGTATTGTTTGATATCGAAAACTATTTTGTATTGAAACAATCATTAACTGAAGCCGAGTATGCAAGAAAAAATGAGATGCTTACTATATTCACAAAATTTCATATACGATCTTATTTAACATCAGTTATTATTTTGACGTTGACATTTTTCATTCCACAAATCGTTATATACTTATACTTGGCGATACCAATGACTAAGTTCTTTTCACGTTTAGGGGCGGGAAAAGGTCGTTCAATATTTGTAGATGAAAACTTAGTCGAATTTTCAGATAAAGTATTAGGACGCATTGATGAAGAACGAATAAAGAGAAGTTTTGTAGAATAAAATAAATGAAAAAGAGTGTGAAAGTGCGCCTAATCCTGGGTCCTTTCACACTTTTTTGGCTTTATGGTATAATAAGGAGAATAGTTAGATAGGAGAATCTATATGACACTACAATTAAACAAAGTGACTGCAGGATATACGAAAGTTCCTGTCATTACGGATATCACTTTTGATGTGAATCCAGGAGAAATTTGTGGACTTATCGGGCTGAATGGGGCCGGAAAGAGTACAACGATTAAAACGATTATTGGGCAACTCACCCCTTTTAGCGGAAGAGTGGAAGTAGAAAAACTAAGTATTCTCGAAAACCAACGCGGCTACCGTCAATCCATTGCGGTTATTCCAGAAAGTCCAGTTCTCTATGAAGAATTGACGTTTAGAGAGCACATTGAATTTGTGGCTCGTTCGTATCATCAAATGAATGAAGAAACAATGGCTCATGCGATGGAACTTGTAGAAGCGTTCCGTTTAACGAAGCAATTGGATTGGTTCCCAGCGTATTTCTCAAAAGGGATGAAGCAAAAAGTATTAATCGTCTGTGCGTTAATGCTAGATGTACCCGTCTATGTGGTCGATGAACCATTCTTAGGGCTCGATCCACTAGGGATTCGTACTTTACTTCAGGTCTTAAAAGAGAAAAAAGAAAAGGGTGCAGCGATTTTAATGTCGACGCACGTATTAGATACTGCTGAGAAGTATTGCGATCGTTTCATCGTATTACACGAAGGAAAAGTGATTGCTCAAGGCGATATTGAAGGCTTACGTGCCACTTCGAATATTGAAGAATCTTCTTTAGAGGAAATCTACTTTGCATTAACGACAGGGGACGATGCCGATGAATAGTGCAGAGCTTTTTGAGACTCGAGTAAGAAAATATCAAAAGAAAAGCATGAAGTATATGCGTTATGTACTGAATGACCATTTCTTGATTGCTTTATTTTTCTTATTTGGCTTTATCATGGTGCAATATTCGAGTTGGATTCAATCGATTCGTGTGTTGGAATTACCATTGTTAGGATTGCTTGGGGCTTTACTAGCGAGTGTTCCATTCTTTGGTGGGGTAGCAACGTTACTCGAACCAGCTGATGGAATCTTTTTATCGGTAGTAGGACAAGACTTTAAGGCGTATTTACAAAAAGCCATTCGTCGAAGTTGGATGCTTCCGATACTTGTGATGTTGGCTTCGACAGGAATCATTTTTCCAATTGTGGCACAAGCCTTTGGAACGAATTTGAGTATGTTCGTTAAATTATTTCTATTACAAGTGTTCTTTAAAGACTTGTTATTCCGTTGTACGAAATACGCTTACCGTGGAGTACTTCATTTTACATGGATGGAAAAACTTGGTATTTACATGATTGCAGTAGTGAACTTCTTTGGAATGTTTTTATGGATTTCTGAAGGTTGGTCAATTGTATTATTAGTTATTCCAGTACTTCTAAGTATCTTTGTCGAACAATATTATGGAAAAGCAGCATTTGTGTACCAATTTGATAAAATGATTGAAATGGAATTAGAAAGACAACAACGTATTTATCGTTTGTTTGCCTTATTTGTCGATGTACCAATGTTGCATAAGCCTCACGCACATCGTCGCACTTATCTCGATGGCGTATTGAAGATTCTTGTTGGAAATCAACCTAGTGGTCATCGCTATCTAGTAAGTCGTACGGTCATTCGAACAAGTCAATATATGAGTTTATTATTGCAACTGGCAGTCGTGAGCTTTGTAGTGGCGTTATTCTCACAGCCGTATTATTGGAACTTTATCGTAAACGCGTTACTGATGATGCTTTTAGGATTCCAACTTGTAGGAGTGATTCAAAGCGCGAATACGCAAAATAGTCATTTTGCTTCTTTAGTGGAAAGTAATACTCGACTAAAGGATGATTTATCGGTTCTCATGATGACGATGGTCGCATCCGGTGTCGTACTTGGTATTTCTTCTGCAATTGGCATGCGTGAATTAATTGGTTTAGTAGGAATTGTTTTCTATCCGATTTTTGGAGTATTCTTTACGCAATTTTATTTACGTTTTCGATTTATTAAGAAGAGAAGAAAAATTTAAGTTTGTAGGCTAAAAGTAGCGCACAAACTTGACTCAAATGCTATAAAAACATAAAATAAAAGAATAGATTTATTGAAGGAAACAGAATTTGTCGTTAGGGATGGAATAGATGGAATATAACATGGACTCAGGATGGGATCTCCATCCAATTGGTGGGGACACCGGTCAAGCGTACATGGGAGTAAAAGACCATGAACGTGTATTTCTAAAGAGAAATGCTTCACCGTTTTTAGCGGTGCTATCGGGTGAAGGTATCACTCCTAAGTTAATATGGACCAAACGTGCGGGTAATGGTGATGTCATTACAGCTCAAGAATGGTTGTCTGGAAGATCCCTCACTAAGGAAGAAATGGGGTCCGTCGAAGTCATTGAGCTGTTAAAACAGATTCACCAATCCCCAAATCTTTTACAAATGTTACAACAAATTCAAGGTGAAGAGTATAGCACTCAAAAATTCATCGATGAATATTTAAATAATTTACAGTCAGGATTACAAACCCATCGTTTCTTAAACGAAGTATTAAATTACTTAATTGAAACAATTCCGCTTGTTAGCGAAGTTGGAAAAACGGTTTGTCACGGGGACCTTGATCGTCGTAACTTTATGTTATCTGAAGACGAAAAGCTCTACCTTGTCGATTGGGAAATGGTTCGCCTTGCCGATCCGGTTTCTGATTTGACAATGATCTTGACGCAATACATTCCTGTTCATCAATGGGGTGAATGGCTTGATATGTATGGCTTACAACTGTCTACAAATATTTATCAACGAATTGAATGGTATGCTCTCATGAATTGCTTGAATTATATTAAGAAAACGCACTTCGAGGGACGTTACCTTGAAATGAACGAGAAAATTCTTTTGGTGAAATCGATTTATAATAATCGTATCGGAAAACCAACAGAAGAATAGACAGGAGTTAGACTTTGAGATTAAGAAATAAACCTTGGGCAAAAGATGCTTTAGCCTCTCACCCAGAAATGGTCATCCAAGATCCAGCACAATGGAAGGGAAGATGGCATGAGCGTTTTGGCAATAACAATCCAATCCATATCGAGATTGGTTCTGGGAAAGGCCAATTCGTGAGCGGTATGGCTCGACAAAACCCAAACATTAACTATATTGGAATTGAAATTCAAGAAAGTGTCCTAGTGGTCGCGCTTGAAAAAGCTCTTGCAGCAGATGTTCCAAACTTACAATTATTGCATGTGAACGGTGGACAAGTAACAGACTACTTCGAAGATGGTGAAGTAGACCAAATTTACTTGAACTTCTCAGATCCATGGCCAAAGAAACGTCATGCGAAACGTCGCTTGACTCATGAAAGTTTCTTAGTTGGATACGAAAAAGTACTACCACCATTTGGGGAATTACACTTCAAGACAGATAACCGTGGATTGTTTGAATACAGCCTTGCTTCATTCTCACAATTTGGACTTGTGTTAAAACAAGTTTGGTTAGACTTACATCAAGTGGAATTTCCAGGAAATGTGATGACAGAATACGAGGAGAAATTCTCAGCAAAAGGTCATCCGATTTATCGTGTGGAAGTGATTTTCCCACAAGATAGAAAAGCTTTTAAACAACCTGAATAACAAATAAAGGAGCCTGATTCATATGGAATCAAAAAATAGTTTCAAAGGTGCAAGTTTCCTACTAGCAGCAGGTGCTGTTATTGGAGCATGGGTCACTTCAAAATGGTTTGAACGCAAAAACGTCAATGGAGATGTTATTGTTCAAAATGTACGTAAATTATTTCAAGTAGTAGGTACTATCGAAGGCTCTTGGATTGAGATGGAACCTGTATTCGTGGATAGCCCAGAATTTTATGGGGAAGTTTATTATGGCGGGGTTACTCGTAAAGAAGATAATGAACTAGTCCAATACGAATTTTATGCAGATGCAAAAACAGGAGCCGTTATTGATTTATACAAAATTGGATAATCAAAGAAAGCTGGAGTCCCTCCAGCTTTTGGCGCGTTTATAAGATATTTTAAGTGCTAGGAAAGAAGAGGATACAATGGAAGCCAAAACAGAACAATTAATCAAAACGTTAACACAAATGAAAGGAACTAGTGGACACGAAGGTCGTATTCGCGACTTTATGAGAAGTGAATTAACACCTTTAGTAGACCGCATTGAACAAGATGGTCTTGGCGGTATTTTTGGGGTTCGTGATAGCAAACAAGAAGATGCACCACGCATTATGATTGCGGCACACATGGACGAAGTTGGTTTCATGGTAACAAATATCACTCCAAACGGAATGTTTAAAGTAAGTCCTTTAGGTGGATGGAACCCATATGTAGTTTCAGCGCAACGTTTTACTTTATTAACTCGTAATGGAGACTATCCAATTATTTCTTCTTCAATCCCACCACATCTTTTACGCGCAGCTGGTGGTCAACAATCAGCTGTGAAAGTAACAGACATTTTATTCGATGCTGGATTTACTTCGCGCGAAGAAGCGCTTGAATATGGATGCCGTCCTGGCGATACAATCGTTCCGGATGTAGAAACTATTTGGACTGCCAATAAGAAACGCATGATTTCTAAATCTTGGGATAACCGTTATGGATGTACAGTCGTTCTTGAAGCGTTAAAAGCCGTTAAAGATGAGGAATTACCAAACACATTAATCGCTGGAGCCAACGTGCAAGAGGAAGTCGGATTACGTGGAACAGGTCCAAGTGTGACGAAGTTCAATCCTGATTTATTCTTCGCTGTAGACTGCTCAGCAGCAGATGATATTAATGGTTCAAAAGAAACGTTTGGACACTTAGACCAAGGATTTTTATTACGTATTTTAGACCCAGGTATGGTGACTCTTCCTCGTATGAAAGAATTCTTAGAAGATACTGCATTAACACATAACATTCCGTTCCAATACTTTGTTTCTCAAGGTGGAACAGATGCTGGTAAAGCACATTTAATGAATCAAGGAGTTCCTAGTGCAGTGATTGGGGTATGTGCTCGTTATATTCATACACACCAAACAATGTTCTCAATTAAAGACTACGAAGCAGCACGTGAAATGGTTATCCAAACAATCCGCGCGTTAGATCGTAGCACAGTGAACACTATTTTAGACGGAAGAACAAATTAAGAATAAAGAGGTACAATATATGTGGTTAAGTTTTTATAACAAAAAGGGAATCGGCGATACGTTATTATTAACAAGCGGAACTGCAAATCGTTACGACGTTGACTATGAGAAAAAAGGGAATGTGACTCAAGTCTTTGTTCGTGAGTCAAAAGAAGTTCTAGGATATAATATTGAAAAGATTTCTGAAGTGATTTCGTTTGAAGAAGATGGACAACAAATCTTAACTCCCGAGCAACAAGAAGTTGTGAAAGGTTTAATTGAAAAAGCTGGATTTGATGTTTCTTCTTTAGATTTAACACCGGAAGATGCACTCGTTGTTGGATATGTTGAAAGTTGTGTGGATCATGAAGATTCTGACCACTTACATGTGACAATGACACGAGTAAGTGACTCTGAAATGTTACAAATCGTCTGCGGTGCACCAAATGTAAAAGCAGGCCAAAAAGTGGTCGTTGCAAAACCTGGTACCGTAATGCCAAGTGGCGCTATTATTTGGGCAGGTGAATTACGCGGTGTTGCAAGTCATGGAATGCTTTGCTCAGCACGTGAATTAGGGTTAGAAAACGCACCAGCGAAAAAAGGAATCTTAGTGTTAGATGATGCGACTCCTGTTGGAACGCCATTTAAATCATTAAACTTACAATAAAGGAGGATAGGGAGTCATGAATGAACCATTTAACGAGAAAATCGATTCATTCGCTTCTTTGCAATCAAGACGTGAAAAGACTACTTTTCCGAATTACTTGAAGCAAGGTCAAAGTTTTGAAGATCAAGTCGTTGAAGAAATGACGCGAGTTGATGCCACAAGAAAAGATGAGACTCCACAAGAATCCTTACCTTTTGATGAGCAACCTGATGCAGCACTCTTACAACCGATTGAAAAAGAGGAGCATCAATTACCCGCGCAATTCCGTTCATTTAAGGAAAAAGCGACGGAGGGTCATCAAAAATATAAACCGCGTGTAGATTGGACTTCTTATTTGAATACGAATCAACGAAAACCTTTTAAACCAAGTACGGTACCTTCAAGTACTAGAGGTTTAGAACAAGAAGAGACACCAAAAGTTTCTTATCGCGAATTAGAAAATGAGTTATTGCCAAATAGTACGGACTTGATTTTATTCGAAAAAGAAGAAGCTTTATTGGTATCGGTTGAGGAACAAGAAGATACGATCGAAAAACGTTTGAAGGAGTACAATGGCACCTCTTATGAGAAACCAGTACAAAGCCAAGTTTTCGCAACAAAAGGCTATGTTCCAGCCTTTAAACGCAAACAAGAATCAGATGTTGAAGTCGTGCAAGAATCCTTGTTAGAAGGGTTGCCGGAGACAAAAGTTGAAAGACGAAAAGCGCCGGAAAAACCACTTACGGGCAAACAAAGACGCGCGATGAAAAAATCGTTATCGATGATTATGGAACAAGAGCAACAAGACCGTCAGTTACCATATGTTCATCCAAAAAAACAGTAGTAGAAAAGCGAGGAGAAAAAATGGATAAAAGTAAGATTTATCACTTTACAGGAATAAAAGGATCAGGAATGAGTGCATTAGCCTTAGTATTACATGGAGAAGGCTATAAAGTTCAAGGATCAGACTTGGAACAATATTTCTTCACTCAAAAAGGTTTGGAAGAGGCTGGAATTACATTATTACCATTCAGCGCTGACAATATTAAGGAAGGGCAAATTGTGATTGCTGGGAATGCTTTTCCAGATAGTCACGAAGAATTAGTTTCTGCTCGTGAAAAAGGAGTAGAAGTGATTCGATACCATAAATTCCTTGGTGAATTATTGAAAAATTATAAGAGTGTGGCGATTACAGGTTCTCACGGTAAAACAAGTACAACTGGATTATTAGCTCACGTATTAAGTGGAATGGAGCCAACAAGTTATCTTATTGGTGATGGAACTGGTAAAGGCATTGAAAGTTCAGAATACTTTGTACTGGAAGCTTGTGAATATAAACGTCACTTTATGGCTTACCGTCCAGACTATGCGATTATGACAAATATCGACTTTGACCACCCAGATTATTATACTGATATCGAAGATGTTCAAAGTGCCTTTGAAGCATTTGGTAAACAAGTGAAAAAAGGAATCATCGCTTGTGGGGATGATGAAAGATTACGTACATTAGATGCCATCGTACCTGTTACTTATTACGGTGTTGGTGAACATAATGATGTGATTGCCAAAAACATCCGTAAAGAAAAAGCAGGAAGCTACTTCGATGCTTATATTAAAGGTGAGTTGTACGGTCATTTCTACATTCCAACGTACGGAGATCATAACATCTTGAACGCATTAGCGATTATCGCATTCTACTACTTAAATGAATTAGATTCAAAAGAATTAGCTGAGCAATTCAGTACATTTGGTGGGGTAAAACGTCGCTTCTCTGAAAAAGTGATTAATGGTGTAACAATTATCGATGACTATGCTCACCACCCATCAGAAATTCAAGCCACATTAGATGCAGCGCGTCAAAAATATCCAGAAAAAGAAGTGGTGGCGGTCTTCCAACCACATACATTTACTCGTACAATTGCACTATTAGAAGAATTTGCAGCAGTGTTATCACTTGCGGACCACGTATACTTATGTGATATCTTTGCATCTGTTCGTGAAGAAGCAGGGGATGTTTCTATCGAAGACTTAGCAAAACTGGTTAAAGGTGGCGCGAAAGTATTACCACTAGATAATGTATCTCCATTATTAAACTATAAAGACGCAGTAATCGTCTTTATGGGAGCAGGGGACGTTCAAAAATATGAGATTGCTTATGAAAAACTCT
>CAJZJY010000041.1 GCA_916050055.1 uncultured Streptococcus sp. | reverse complement strand
AGAGCACTAAAATTTAAAGCGAGAAAGCTAGGCAAATGTTGTCCTAGCTTTTTTTTGTTTTTTATAGACACAATGGACCTTTGTTCACGATTCAGAAACAACTGGAAACTGTTTTCTTAAAATTAACAAAAATGTAATGTTCCTAGTATCCAAGTGTAGTGGTTTTGAGCTATAATAAATAGGAGTTTAAGGAATGGAGAAAAACAGTGGGGACTATGAATTATCAAACAACACCTTCTCAAGCACCGACGCATCCACACCCTCCCAAGCAAAAAGAGAAAAAACGGAGTGCGGCATTTGATGGCTTGAAAGGTTTTTTTATACTAGCAATTATTACGTATTATTATTTTCAACATTTATTACCGGGCGGATTTTTAGCCGTTAACGGATTTTTAGTGGTCGGAGGCTACTTGACGTTCCGGAATAATATCAAAACATTCGCGGAAGATTATAAAGAGCGTTTCCCAGTGAGAAGCTTAAAGAGAATGTTCTTCCCGATGCTCTTTATGATTGTCGTGACAGTCGCGTTTTTATTCGTGGCAGCACCGCAATTACTATCCAATATCCGAGGAATGGCGCTTTCGGCATTATTCTTCGTCAATAATGATTATCAAATTTTCTCGCAGCAATCTTATTTCGTGCAATCGGCGAATCCGAGTCCGTTTGTGCATCTCTGGTATGTATCCCTTTATGTGCAGTTGTTAATCGTAGGGTATTTGCTTCGAAAACTGATGAAGAAATTGAACTTCCTCAGAATGCAGGAATTCGCGTTACTCGCATTCTTGACGCTTGCGTCTGCAGCGGGAATGGCGGCACTCTATTGGTTTGAACAAGATCCTTCGCACGTATACTACTTAGTATCAACGCGTTTATTCTCGTTCACATTCGGGGCGTTACTTAGTTACATTCATGAAGGAAAATTACTACTTCCTGAGCGCGAGACAGGTTCTGTGGTTCCAAACGCATTGAGCCTCCTCTGTTTAGGGGCATTAGGCTGGATGTTTACGACTTTCAACGGAACGCAAGCAGAAGTGTATTACATGATGATGTTTATTTCATCGTTTGTGATGATGCTTCTTCTCTCCTGTACGATTCGCGAGGGCGTGGGGGTTCATTACCTCTTCAGCTTTAAAGGATTTACGTTCTTTGGAAAGAGAAGTTTCTCATACTACTTATGGTTCTATCCGATTCATCTGATTGCGCCAACGTTTTTACGTGAGATTAATGAACAGTGGTTATCAGTAGGAATTCAATTTGTATTGATTTTCGTGATGGCGGAAATCACGTATCAACTGTTTGAACGAGACCGCTTCGTTCTTCCGATTGGACAAGCGCATAGTCCGTATAATTTAACGGCCTATGGAAAATCGAATCTTCCAAAAGGTATGAAGCAATTTGGACTCGTGTTCTCACTCATGTATGTGATTTGTATCGGGCTTGCAGGTCTTGGATTTGCACAAGAAAAGAATCAAAACTCAGCCGTACAAGAGGTTGAGGAGAAGATTCGTCAAAACCAAGCGCTCTTACAAGAGACGACGGCCGAACCGACAACAGAAGGAACAACGACGATTAGTAATGAAGCGAAAGCCAACACGGAACAGCAGGTGAAGCAAACGCCGATTACGTTTGTGGGTGACTCAGTGTTACTAGCGTCTGCGAATAAACTTCGCGAAGTCTTCCCGAATGCCTATGTGGACGGAGAAGTGGGACGTCAGTTGTATTACAGTACGCCAATCGTTCAGAAGCTTGCGCAACAAGGTCGACTTTCTCAAACCGTGGTATTCGTCCTCGGTTCGAATGGGGCTTTTGCGGCTTCTCAAATCGATTCTCTGATTCAAGCAACGGGGAACCGTGAAATCTTCTTAGTCACAGCCGGATATGAAATTAAATGGGCTAAAGAAGTAAATGAACAGTTAAAAGCAGCTGCAGAACGTTATCCAAATGTTCATTTAATCGATTGGGGAACTTACGCCAAAGGACATACAAAACAATGGCTCTTTGATGATGAGATTCATCCAAACGATACAGGGGCAGCGGAATTAGCGAACCTCATCTTGCAAGAAATGGTAAAATTAAAATTACAATAATCGTTGAGACGACTCGATTTTGAGTCGTCTTTTTTATTTTTTAAAAATATTTTTGAAAACGCTATTGACATCCAGGTGTATTAAGCGCATAATACAGTTAAAGATAAGTGTATTAACCGGTTAATACACTGATTGGGAATCAAAGAAAGGAGTTACTAATGATCGTATTTGATAAAAGAAGTCCGGTCTACGAGCAAATAATCGCCTATTTCAAAGCGGAAATTGCCTCCCACAGAATGGAAGCAGGCCAAGAGATGCCGAGTCGGCGTGAATTTGCGCAAACCATGCAAGTGAATCCCAATACGGTCCAACGTGCCTTTCATGAATTGGAGGTCATGGGGTTGATTACGACTGGAAATAATGTCATGAGTCGTGTGACAGAAGATGTAGAACGGATTGAGCAACTAAAAGATGAAATGTTAGATGAGGCGATTGGAAGCTTTACAGAAGCGATTAAGCCTCTCAACTTAACTGCAGAAGATGTTATCGAACATCTCAAAAAACAATTGTAAGGAAGGAGCGGTACTATGTTAACTGTTCAAAACTTAAGTAAGAGATTTGGAAAGAAACAAGTGTTGAATGACATCTCATTTAACGCGAAAAAAGGGGAAGTGACGGCTCTTATTGGTGTCAACGGAATTGGGAAAACAACGATTATGAACTGTATTGCAGGACTATTACCATTTGATAAAGGGAAAGTTGTTATCGATGATATGCCAGCCCGTAAAGTGTTTGCGGAAAAGGTGAGCTACATTACAGATAGTTCGATTATTTCTCCAGACCAAACAGTGGACGAGGCAATTGATTTTATGCGCACGTTCTATCCAAACTGGAATCGTCAAAAGGAAAGACATTTATTAGACTTTTTCCGTTTGAATTTAAAAGATGAAGTCCGATCACTCTCGAAAGGGAATGTTGCTAAACTGAACTTGCTTCTCGGGATGGGGCTGGATACAGATTACATCTTGATGGACGAACCATTTTCAGGAATCGACGTGTTTACCCGTGAAGAAATCGCGCGTGTGTTTACAAGCGACCTACTTGATGGACGGGGCGTATTGATTACAACGCATGAAATTAATGATATTGAGTATATCGTCGATAAAGCAGTGCTCTTAAACGATGGACGTGTAGTGAAGGAATTCTATCCAGAAGAAGTCCGCGAAGAAGAGGGCAAATCAATTGTCGATGTGATGAGGGAGGTATACTTACCATGAAGAAAGTCATCAACTTAACGATTTATAATATCGGCCAGGCGAAAGGATTCATCCTCGTGGTGGCCTTACTTCAAATCTTATTGCAACTAGGGTTGAAGGTGAAGACCCTTGCGACGACTGGGTTATTAACCGGACAATTGCGCATTGTGAGTCCTGATATCGTGAAACAAGTCGTGCTAGACCAACTCTCAATCGGACTTCCAGTGTTCTTTGCGGGAACAGCGATTTTGGTTTACTCGGCAGTGATTTGGTCGAGAGAATGGAGCAGCAAAGGCTCATTTATTTACCGTCTACTCATGCTTCCAGGATCCCGTTTTGGAATCTACTGGGCTAAATTATTAACAATGCTTGTGATTACGTTCTTCTTACAAGCCGTTCAAGTAGTTGGGGTGTTCTTAAACTACTACCTCACAAGCTTCTTTATTCCAGAGTTTGCACAGTACCACATCACACCATGGTCGCTTGTGACAAACTCTATGGCAATGCCGCTTCTAGTGCCACAATATGCGGTGCAGTTTCTTCTCATTTTGACGATGGGGATAGCCCTCATCGTGACGGTCTTCCAACTCGCAATTCTTGTCTTTGGGGTTGAGAAGAAGGGATACGTTCGTAAGGTAACTTCGGTCGTCCTCTACGTTTTAGTCATTGTTGTGACATTCACAGCTATCATGCGCACACAATTTGTCGTTCGTTTAATTGGAAATGAAGCGTTGGTCTTCTTAATCGGTTGTATGCTCATTTGGATTGTTCTAAATATGCTACTAAGCGATTATTTATTAAATCATAAAGTTAGTGTGTAAGGAGGGGTTATCATGAAATCAAGTAAATTTGCAACAGCAGTATTTGCCTTTAGTGGACTTGTGTTTCTAGCGACAGCTGGTCACGCAGCGTATCAAGAAGTGAAGCCTGCTCCGGTATCGATTCAATTAACCGATGAAGAGAAAAAATTAGTCGACGGAGCAACCTTTGAAATGTCGTATTCCACAGATGATTTAACATCGTCTAAGGGCGCAGAGTATGCACTTTTAGATGGGAATGTAAAACGTGTTGGTTTTTCCGAAAATGCCTACAATTTCCAAACGAAAAAGAGATTGGCAGACTTTTCTTTTACAGACCGTCCAAATTATGATAATCTGGTGGCGTTTAAGGGGTATGACCTTCTATACGGCTTGACTTATAGCTTTGAAAGTACAACAGATCCAAAGGTAAATTTCAGTATCATTAACAAAGAGACAAAGAAGGTCACAACTGTTTCGGTTCCGATTACTAAAGAAGTACGCGGGGACGATAGTCATTTTGTAACAGATGTCACTTTCTATAGAAAAGGCAATACCGTGTATGGAGTGGTGCCGATGCCTGAGTATGAAAATAGAGGCTCGAAAGCACCAACCTATTTCTTCATCACATTCTCTGTGAACTTAGAAACGGGAGCCACAACACCTGCTAAACGAGTGAAATTACCAGAGGAATACGCTTCGATTGCATGGGGAGAAGCCAAGAGCTCTCGCATGTACGACCCGCAAGTGCTACTCTTCAAGAGTATGTATTCAAGAGATGAAAAATTCCGCTTAATGACTTTTGATGCTGAGACTGAGAAGTTCACAGAAATCATACCTGAACAGGGCATGAGTGCGGTACAATCGATTCTATACACAGTAGGAGACAAAGCATATATTGCCTTGGCAGATGAGGTGCCTGCATTCACTGGTTCAGATACGTATGTGAAGGCAAGTGAGCGCAAAAATAATGAGACTAAATATTATGTTCTTAATGCAGGTTCGCAGAAATTAGAAGAAGCATTTACAACGGAAACAGATGTCTATGCACCACAAGTGTACTTGAATAAAGGAAATCTTGTAATGATCACTCTTGTCGATGGCAAACCAACGCTACGTGTGCAATCGATGCAGACAAAAGACATCCTTCTTTCTAAAACAATTGATGTGAAGGATGATGTGTTCTTTATCGATACACGTATGTACGGCATGATGCGTATGAAATAAAAAAACAGTACAAAAAAGAGTTCTACCAGTGTGGTAGAACTCTTTTGTATTTTTAAGATTGTTGTTCTTTCAGATGTGGATTTGGTAGTAAGTGGTTTACCCCAATCGCAATGAGTGCTCCGATAATTGTATCGAGAATCCGTTGGATTGCATACGCAGTATTTTGTCCTGCTTCTACGTTGAAGAAGATAACAAGGAAAGTGGCGCATGAGTTAATAACGCCTGTTTTATTAAATCGATTGCAGAATAAAATAATGATTACAATCCCGACAGGAGCGAGCAGTAAATCGGTATATTCAGGAAATGGGAGAACAGCTCTTACGTAGAATAAAAGAATAGCTACGACCCCGCCTGTTGTATTTCCGATACAACGAGAAAGTGCAAATTTAAACGTTTGCTGATGGTCAGTTCGCAAACTGAAAATAGCAGACAAGGCTGCTAGCATCGGTGAACCACGATGTAAGATTCTAAAGAGAACCACGCAAATAAATACAGACACGGCTGTTTTAAAAGTACGAAGTCCGATATGGAATGGATTATTTGACGATTGTGGCACGCTCTCACCTCTGCTTTTTTTAGATATCGCTATTATAATATATGTGTTAAAAAAATGGTAGAGTTATTGAATAATGCACCTAATAGGTGTACAATGTGTTCAAGAGGTGATGAAGATGCATGAAGCATTTGTATTAATTGTAGTGAACGCTGTTAGAGAACGTTATGTCTCAGAAAAGGCATTTTATACAGAAGAATTAGGGATTAGTGGTCAAAGTTGGACGAGATGGAAGAACGGGGAACGCGGATTGAAGGCAGAAAATCTTCAAAAAATCGCACGTCTGTTTACGGACTATGAGTGGATGCTTGCTAATAAAGTCGCCCGAAATGCCGATGTGCTTCCAGAAGTCGCTTCAGACCCAGTCGCTGAATATTTACGTTTGAAGGTGGCGATTGCGAGTCGCTGGATTCGTCAAGAAAATGTCCGCGTGGATTGGAAGACGGCTGCTGTCAGCAAGGGTAAATTCAAAGAAAATGTCACGATTTTACGCGTGGCAACGACATACGGTCATTGGAGTTACCAAGATATTATTGAGATTCGTGTGGTAGGAATTACGCATAAACAAATCGGTACGAAAAAACAAGAGCTCCTTGAATGGATGAAGGACGAAAAAGCGCAACAAAAATATTTGGAATATAGCAAAAATGCATTTGTTCCAGAATCTAATTTAGAGGAATAACAGTTTGCAAAATGAATGCGATACTCTCTTTGAAAACAAGGGGGTATCCATTTTTTTATAGGCCATTTTATGATAAAATTGAAAAGATAAAGAAAGTGGTGAAACTGTGGCGAAAAGAAAGAAAAGAAAAAATAAATTCGTCTTTCATCTTGTCGAGTGGTTCAAGTCATTATCGAAATTGACGGGACTTCTCATCGTAGCTGTAGCAAGCGTTCTTTTGGCCGGGACCATCACATGGTTATCTGAACATAAATCCGAGCCACAGGAAATACATGTGACACAAGATGAATTTTTAAAAGTACTCATCCCAGCGGCGCAACAGGCGTATAAAGACTATGGCGTGTTGCCAAGCGTAAGTCTAGCGCAAGCGATTCTCGAATCGAACTGGGGAGAGAGTTTATTAGCAAGTAAATATTATAATTTATACGGCGTGAAAGGGTCTGCTACTGAACCAAATGTCATCCTAGAAACCGCAGAATTCGTGAACAACACATGGATTACGATTAACGGACGATTTCGCGTGTATGAAAGCTGGGCAGAATCAGTTGAGGCCCATGCGCAACTATTAGCGTACGGCGTGGACTGGGACCCAACGCTCTACCACAAGGTGCTAGGGGCTAGAAACTACAAGCAAGCAGCACAAGCCTTGCAAGATGCAGGGTATGCGACCGACCCAACCTATGCACAAAAGCTTATTCAAATGATTGAAGAGCATGAATTATATAAATACGATCAATTACCAACAGAAGAAACAACCGTGTCCGTACGAAAAAGTTCGTAACGTTCAAACGGTTCAGTAAAAGGAGAGGATATAAATGAGTCAGTTATTACCAGGAGCCATCATCGGAATTATCGGTGGAGATGAGCAAGTTGCATCTATCGCTCGCGAAGCAAGAAAAATGGGGTACGTTGTGTACTGCTATCACCAATCGAACGAAGCGGCTATTTCGATGGCTGAATATGAAATCGTCTCTTCTTACAAAGACCGTGAAGCGTTATTAGATTTCGCAGAAAAAGTAGACACGGTTTTATTATTAACAAACTTGGTGCCGGTCGATGTGTTATATGAAATCAGCAGCAAAACTCGCTATTATCAATCGTTTGAACTAGCAGAGATTTCGCAAAACCGTACTGTTGAAAAGTTATTCTTAGATACGCATGCGATTAACCTTGCACCATACAGCTTAGTGACAACGGTCGGCGAATTACCTTCGATTGTCCAGAGTATCGGCCTTCCAGCGTACTTAGAAAGCAATCTTGTAATGAATCGCGTGGAAGAAAAGTTAGAGATCTACGATGAAGACTTCGAAGAACGCGTTCTTGAAAAATTGGAAGAAGGCCCATGTATGTTAACCGCCTTCGTTCCAGCGCAACGTCATTTTACAGTGACAGTGGTGCGTGACTACGAAGACCGCGTGACAGTACTTCCGATTTCAGAAGATGTATATATCACTGGAAAATTAAAATACAGTATCGTCTCTCGTCGCCTAAATCCAGAATGGGTGCAAGAGTTGAAGCGCATTGCCTTCAAGATTATGGATAACTTATCGGGAACAACCATTCTTTCGATTCAAGTGAAGATGGGAAATAATGGTATTTTCTATGTGGATGGCGTCAACCAATTACCACTCGTGCAGCAACAATTCAGCAGCGCCTTCTTAGGTCATAGCATGTCTGAAATTCTTGTGCGCGTGGCAACAGGATTACCAATCGAATACAAAGAAATCAAAGAAGAAATGATCATCGTGCCAATTTACGAATCGATGATGGAAAAATCAAGTTTATTAACGTTATTGAAACCACAATGGGACTTCGAGTTCTTCCAATTAACACCAAAACGCCCAACTGACGTGCTTGGTGTGATTCGACTACGCGGAGCTTCAAGTGTAGAATTACTCCGAGAAATTGAAGTAACAGACTTATTTTTCAACGTTCAATAACCTTTATGAAAGGACAGAGTTGTGAAAAATTCGAGTGATTTAATTATGGGAATGAACCCTCGCCAAAAAGAAGCGGTCATGCATACACAAGGGCCACTTCTTGTCATGGCTGGTGCAGGTAGTGGAAAGACACGTGTGTTAACCCACCGCATGGCCTATATTTTGGCAGAAGAAGCGGTACAACCATGGAATATTTTAGCGATTACGTTTACGAATAAAGCGGCTAACGAGATGAAAGAGCGTGTGGCGGCACTGGTTGGAGAACAGGCACAAGATATGTGGGTCTCAACCTTCCACTCGATGTGCGTGCGTATCCTTCGTCGCGACTGTGAGCGTATCGGTTTAGCCAAGTCGTTTACGATTATCGATTCAGGCGACCAACTCTCTGCGATGAAACGAATTATGCAAAAGCTGAACATCGATACGGATCGCTACGAGCCACGTGGAGCTTTAGCAACTATCAGTAATGCAAAAAATAATTTCGAAGACGCTGAAACATTTGCGAAGAAGCATTTGGACTACGTGAGCCAAATTTATGCGAAATGTTATAAAGAATATCAAGCAGAAATGCGCAAAAATATGACGGTAGACTTCGATGACCTCATCATGTTGACCGTTAAATTATTCCAAGAACATCAAGATGTGTTGGATTACTACCAACAAAAATTCCACTATATCCACGTGGATGAGTATCAAGATAC
>CAJZJY010000040.1 GCA_916050055.1 uncultured Streptococcus sp. | reverse complement strand
CAATTTCTTTTTTGTAAGGTGCAATTTGCACTTTGTCTTCCACTTTAATCCATGGCGTTTCAAGAATTTTTGGAAGTTCTTTAAACTCAGGGACATTGATAACGTTCATGAGCGCTTCAAATCCGATTTCTCCAAAACCAAAGTTCTCATGTCTATCTTTATGAGCTCCAACCGGATTTTTCGAATCATTCACATGAAGTACTTTAATACGGTCAAGGCCCACTGTTTTATCAAAATGAGTTAATACTCCTGATAAATCATTTTTAATATCATACCCTGCATCGTGAACGTGGCATGTATCAAACGTTACGGATAAATGTTCATTGTGCGTCACTCCGTCGATAATACACGCTAATTCTTCGAATGTACGAGCTAGCTCTGTCCCTTTACCTGCCATTGTTTCTAATGCGATTTGAACTTTTTGGTCTTTCGTTAAAACTTGGTTTAATCCGTAGATGATTTGATTTAAACCAACATCAACACCAGCTCCTACGTGAGAACCTGGATGAAGAACGACCTGAGTAGCGCCTACAGCTTCTGCACGTTTCAACTCTTCTTTTAAAAATTCGATTGCAAAATCAATATAGCCTTCTTTCGTAGTGTTGGCTAAGTTAATAATATAAGGTGCATGGACAACAACTTCTTCAATGCCATGTTCTTTCATGTACTGTTTCCCAGCTTCAACATTTAACTCTTCAATTGGTTTTCTTCTTGTGTTTTGCGGAGCACCTGTATAAACCATCATGACATTTGCGTTATAACTTGCCGCTTCCTTTGCTGAATTCAAGAGCATTTCTTTTCCGCTCATCGAAACGTGAGACCCAATTAACATAATCATCCTCCAAATATTTCATTATTCTCTATTTATTTTACTAAAATAATTCTTCTGCAATCAAGCTGTAAGCTATTTTTTATACACAAATAGCGCTTTTATTGGTATAATAAGGAGGAAATATACAAATAAA
This sequence comes from uncultured Streptococcus sp., assembly GCA_916050055.1. Classification (GTDB taxonomy): domain Bacteria; phylum Bacillota; class Bacilli; order Lactobacillales; family Aerococcaceae; genus Granulicatella. The sequence continues at coordinate 8,433 of CAJZJY010000040.1, read as the reverse complement.
AAGGAGCCCTTATGGATTCATTACTGAAATTCTTTAAGAAGAAAAATATACAGCAACTGCTGGGCTTTCTTGTTTCTCTTCTACTTCTGTGGATTATCGCCTATCCATTAGTAAGTGAAAGTTCAACAATAAAACCGCAAGCAAATACGCACCAAGCAAATACGGATACGAATAGTGGCAATACGGCTACTCAAACATCTACAGTGGTTAAAAATAAAATTGTAGAATTCGCAGTCAATACAAGCGATAAGGCGTTAAAGGTATACCATACGATGGATGCTAAAGGCATTCCAGTTGGTGAAATTACGAAAAACCAATACTTGCTGGCCTTGCATAAACTCGACAACGGTTGGATTCAAGTTCAATATGATGATCAAGTAGCCTATATCGAGGATAAAGATATCCTTCTTACTACGATGATGAAAGGATATGCTTCTGGCGGATTGAAATTACGCGAAACACAGGATGAAAATTCGAAAGTTCTCTTAACAATTCCTAACGGCGAACTCTTCTACCTCATTGAAGAATTGAACGATAAAGTCTTAAAAGTTCGTTACTTTGATAAAGAAGGTTATGTGGATAGCGACTCTACAAACTACGCGATTGAATTGATTCAAGAAATTCTCAACAAACAAGCTGGTCTTCCAACAACAATTGACTCTAACAAGATGTTTGTTACAAAACTAAAAGAAACACCTATTTACTCAGCTTCCAACGTCACTTCCGAATTAATCGGTACGGTAGATAAAGGAACACAATTTGTGTATGAAGACCGCGAAGGCGATTTCTATAAAGTATCTGTTGGTAATGGAAAATACGGATATATTCCTTACTGGCTAGTGACTACAAACTTTGCTGGAATCGAAACGGATGAAACGATTCCTCAAGGAATTAAAAACGCAACGATTGTCATCGATCCAGGGCACGGTGGTGAGGACCCAGGTGCTGTTGTAAACTTCAGTGAAAAACACGAAGCAGACCATACATTAACAACTGCTCTACTTGTGAAGAAAGAACTCGAAGCAATGGGAGCAAAAGTTATCTTAACTAGAACAAGCGACACTTCTGTTTCACTTGCTGAGCGTGCTGAAATTAGTAATAAAAATAATGCAAATGCATTTATTAGTATTCACTTCGACTCGTCTGAAGATGATAGTGCAAGCGGAACAACAGCCTACTACTACAGTGATAAGAGCGAAAGTCTCAGTCAGACAGTGAATAAATACTTATCTCGAAACCTACCATTGAAAAACCAAGGAAGCAGATTCCAAAACTTCATGGTTCTTCGTGATAATGCTCGTCCATCAATTCTTTTAGAACTTGGATACTTAAATAACCAAGGCGATAACAAAGTGATTTCTTCTGAAGAATATCAACAAAACATCGCAAAAAGTATTGCAAACGCGCTTAAAGAATACTTCCAATAAAACAACAAAAAGCGATGCTACTCCAAACGGAATAGCATCGCTTCTTTTTATCTTAAAATAAATCGTCAATCTCTTGATTTGCTGTTTCTACTGGAGTTGTATAGTTTGCAGTAATTTCTTCAATCACTGTCCCCTCTACAGCCTCTTTAATTAACCCTTCCACATCAAGACGTGCTTCATATTGGCGAGCCTTCTCCAGTTTCGGTTTTGTCTTTGGACTTGGCGGCGCAAACACCGTACAACAATCCTCGAACGGTTGAATCGATAACTCGAATGTATCAATTTCTTCAGCAACTTTAATAATATCGAGTTTATCCATTGTAGCTACTGGACGAATAATTGGTGTATTTGTGACATCATTAATCGCCACCATGCTATCTAATGTTTGAGAAGCCACTTGCCCCACTGATTCCCCATTGGCAATCGCAAGAGCACGTGCATTTTCTCTAAGTTGATCCGTAATACGAAGCATGAAACGACGCATAATTGTCATTAAATACGCTTCCGGCACACTCTTCTTGATTTCCTCTTGAATTCTTGAAAAAGGTACCGTTAAGAATTGAATACTTCCACCGAAACGAGCAATTTTAGCTGCTAAGAGTTTTGTTTTCTCTAACGCTTGTGGGCTCGTATACGGTGGGCTCGCAAAGTGCACGCATTGAATTTCCATTCCACGTTTCATCGCAAGATATCCTGCTACCGGCGAATCAATCCCACCAGATAGCATCAGCATCGCGCGACCACTTGTACCAACTGGAAGTCCTCCTGCTCCTTGGATCGTCTTCAGACTCACCATTAAGTGTTCACGGCGCACATCAATACGTACCGTAATATCTGGTTGTTTTAATTGAACCTTGATTTCTGGAAATTCTTCAAGAACAGCATCCCCTAAAAACAAGTTGATTTGATTCGTATCCATCTCGAATGTATGATCCGAGCGTCTTGTCATAATCTTAAATGTTTTTCCTTCAAGGTCTTCTTGGCTTAATAAGTCGAGAACAACTTTTTTAGCCACTTCCATATCTTTTTCAACAATATATACTGGCGAAATAGATTGAATCCCAAAAATTGGTTTTACCTTTTCGATAACTGCTTCTTCAGGTGCTTCGTGTAAATCTAAATACATAAAGTCATAGTCAGGAATCACCTTTACCTGAGGAAAGTCTACTAAGGCTTTTTTAATATTTGACGCTAATTTTTGAGTGAACATTTTTTTGTTTCTACCCTTTGTAGAAAGTTCACCATAGCGAATCAAAATTCTAGTTTTCAACGATTTCCTCCTTTTATTTTAAAAACGAAAATTGTTTCATTAACTGATGCAGAACCTTGATAAACTGTTCTACTTCTTCTTTTGTATTGTCGTTTGAGAAGCTTACACGAACAGCTCCTGTCGCCCATTCAGTTGGCACATCCATCGCGTAAAGCGTACTAGATGAATCTGCTTTTTTACTTGAACAAGCTGAAGTCGTAGAAATATAAATGCCGTGATTTTCAAAAGCATGAACAACGACCTCTCCACGAACGCCTTTAATGGCAAAGCATAATACATGAGACGCTCCATCTTCAGGCGAGAAGATGCGAATTTCAGGTTTTGTTGCTAACTCTTTCCATAATTGACTACGAAGTTCTCCCGTAACTGACTCTTCTTCTAAAGCCATTCGCAGAGCTTTTGTTGTAGCTACAATTCCTGGAAGGTTTTCCGTTGTACTACGTTCCCCTTTTTCTTGTCCGCCACCTGTTAAGAGCGCTTGAATCTTACGTCCAAATTTCTTATACATAATCCCAACGCCTCGTGGTCCATGGAATTTATGCGCAGAAAGGCTCAATAAGTCAATACGCCCAATAGATAATAACTGGCTTGCGCGTTCTACTGCTTGCACACAGTCCACATGAAAATGAATCGATGGATATTCCTCTAGTACTTTGGCAATCTCAGCAATTGGTTGAACTGCTCCAACTTCATTATTAACAGCCATCACACTTACTAGAATCGTATCTTTACGAAGGCTCTCTTTTAATTGGTCTATACTTACAATCCCTTTAGAATCGACATCTAAGTACGTCACTTCAAACCCGAAGCGTTCTAATTGCTTACATGTCTGAATGACTGAAGGATGTTCAATCTTTGTCGTAATGATATGCTTCCCAAATACAGATTTTTCTAGAGCTGTTCCTTTAATCGCCCAGTTATTCGATTCAGTTCCGCCTGAGGTGAAGAAAATCTCCTCAGGTTGAACTGATAATAAACTAGCTACTTGTGCTCTAGCTTTGGTCAACACTTGGTAAGCATCGACTCCTAATTGGTGTAAGCTCGATGGATTTCCGAAGAACTTTTGGCTAACTTGAACATAGCTCGTTAATGCATCATCATAAATTTTCGTTGTTGCTGCATTATCAAAATAAATCATTCTACTATCCTTTCAAATTCCATTAGTTCGCAACGATGTTTACTAAACGTCCTGGAACAGCAATCACTTTACGGATTGTTTTTCCTTCGATGGCAGATTTCACTGAATCATGCTCTTTTGCAAGTGCTTCAAGAGCTGCAGCATCTGCGTTTGTTGGAACCATTACGCGTGCTTTAATTTTCCCATTGACTTGGAAAATCACTTCTACTTCGTCTTCTACTAATTTAGATTCATCGTAAGTTGGCCATGGTTCGTAGCTAATTGATTCTGTGAATCCGAATTTACTCCAGATTTCTTCAGCCATATGTGGTGCTAATGGCGCAATCAATTGTACAAGACCTTTCATGTAGTCGAATGGCAATGCGTCTGCTTTATAAGCTTCGTTAACGAAAATCATCATTTGAGAGATTGCAGTATTGAAATGCAACTCTTCGAAGTCTTCTGTCACTTTCTTCACTGTTTGATGGTACACTTTATCCAATTTACCATCGTTTAGTTTTGTGATACGGTCACGCATTTTACCATTATCATCAATCATCAATCTCCAGAAGCGGTCTAGGAACTTACGGCTACCCTCAAGTCCTTTTTCACTCCAAGCAATCGATGCATCAAGAGGTCCCATGAACATTTCATAAACACGTAATGTATCCGCACCATATTCACGAACCACATCATCAGGGTTTACAACATTCCCTTTAGATTTAGACATTTTCTCATTACCTTCACCAAGAATCATTCCTTGGTTAAATAGTTTTTGGAACGGTTCTTTGTTTGGAACAACTCCTAAATCGTATAACACTTTATACCAGAAACGAGCATATAGTAAGTGAAGAACGGCATGCTCTGCACCACCAATATATAAATCAACTGGTAACCATTGTTTTACTTTCTCAGGATCTGCAAGTCTTTCTTTGTTATGTGGATCAACATAACGTACAAAGTACCATGAGCTTCCTGCCCATTGTGGCATTGTATTTGTTTCACGACGACCCTTCTTACCTGTTACAGGGTCTGTGACATAAAGCCAGTCTTCAATTGCAGCCAGTGGAGATTCCCCAGTACCACTAGGACGAATTTTATCTGTTTTAGGCAATACTAATGGCAATTCAGATTCAGGAACAGTTGTCATAGTACCGTCTTCCCAATGAATCACTGGAATTGGTTCACCCCAATAACGTTGGCGTGAGAACAACCAGTCGCGTAGACGATAGCTTACTTTAGCTGCTCCTACGCCATGTTCTTCTAGCCATTCATTCATTTTTGCAATCGCATCAGCTTTATTCAATCCATCTAGGAAATCTGAATGAATATGCACACCGTCACCAGTGTATGCTTCTTCTTCGACGTTTCCGCCTTCGATGACTGGAATGATGTCTAATCCAAATACTTTAGCGAATTCGTAGTCGCGTTCATCGTGAGCTGGAACAGCCATGATCGCACCTGTACCATAAGTACTTAATACATAGTCTGCAATCCAGATTGGAATTTCTTTACCGTTCACTGGGTTAATCGCATATGCTCCAGTGAATACCCCAGTTTTCTCTTTAGAAAGTTCTGTACGTTCTAAGTCTGATTTTGTTGAAACAGCAGCAATATAAGCATCTACTGCTTCTTTTTGTTCAGGAGTGACAATCTTTTGAACTAATTCATGTTCTGGCGCTAATACATTGTAAGTCGCTCCAAATAATGTATCCGGACGTGTTGTGAAGACTTCGAAGCTTTCATCTGTTCCTTTAACGTTGAAACGAACTTGCGCCCCTTCTGAACGACCAATCCAGTTACGTTGCATATCTTTAATGCTTTCTGGCCAATCCAACTCATCCAAATCTTCTAATAGACGATCCGCATAAGCTGTGATTTTCAACATCCATTGTTTCATTGGTTTACGGTAAACAGGATGTCCTCCACGTTCACTCTTACCATCAATAACTTCTTCGTTGGCAAGTACTGTTCCAAGAGCTGGGCACCAGTTCACTGGAATTTCAGCTTCATATGCAAGTCCCATTTCCACTAGTTTAGTGAAAATCCATTGAGTCCATTTATAGTATTCTGGATCCGTTGTATTAATTTCGCGGTCCCAGTCATAGCTGAACCCTAATTCATTAATTTGACGTTTGAAGTTCGCAACGTTTACTTTTGTGAATTCTGCTGGGTCATTTCCTGTATCAAGAGCGTATTGTTCTGCAGGGAGTCCAAATGCATCCCATCCCATTGGGTGAAGTACATTGTATCCTTGTGAACGCTTCATACGAGAAACGGCATCTGTTGCTGTGTAACCTTCTGGGTGACCTACGTGAAGTCCTTGTCCAGATGGATAAGGGAACATATCTAATGCGTAGAAGTTTTTCTTAGAAGCATCTTCTGTTGTTTTGAACGTATGATGTTCTTTCCAATATTTTTGCCATTTAGGCTCGATTTCTAGATGATTAAATGTCATCTGATTCACTCCTTTCAAAATAAAAAACGCCCCACCTGTCAATGACAGATAGGACGCAATACGTGTTACCACCTAATTATTTTACTCATCTTACCTGTAACGCTGGCGAGGCGGAAACTCTTACTATTAGTTCAGAGTTCAGCTAAAAGGCGAGTTCAGTTTATTGAAATGATGCATTTTCACCAGCCATGCACTCTCTACGTCTATCAAAGAAACTTACTATTCCTCTATCTGCTTTTGTGAGTCTTATTCTAGCAGATTATTTTGAAACTTTCAACACTTGACCAACACGGATGTTGTTTGAAGTTAAGCCATTTAAAGCTTTTAATTCAGATAATGTTAATCCGTTATTCTTAGCGATACGGAATAAAGTATCACCAGCTTGAACAGTGTGAGTTGATGCACCTGTTGAATAGCTTACTGTTTTAGCTGAAGTTGTAGTTGTTGTTTTTGCTGATCCAGATACCGCTAATTGTTGACCAGGACGGATTGTGCTTGTTTCTGACAAACCGTTGATTGATAACAATGTTGTTAATGAAATACCGTGGTTGTAAGCAATACGGTATAAAGTATCTCCTGCTTTAACAGTATAAGTACCGTTACCAGATGTTGACCCAGCTGATTGGTAGCTTACTTGTGTAGCAGTTGCTTGGCTAGCATTTCCTGAAACAGATAATGTTTGGCCAGGACGGATTACTGAAGATTGTGATAATCCATTGATGCTTAATAATGTATTTAAGCTCATGCCTGAACGACGAGCAATACTGTATAATGTATCACCTGCTTGAACTGTATATGTTCCAGAAGTTGATGTTGAAGTCGCTGTTGTTTTAGATGGTGTGTATCCAGCAGATACTGTACGTCCATCTGATTGACCAACTGTTAAGCTTTGTCCAGGGAAAATCACTGATGATTGTGATAATCCGTTGATGCTTAATAATGTGTTTAAGCTCATGCCTGAACGACGTGCAATACTGTATAAAGTATCTCCAGGTTGTACAATGTAGTTACCTCCGCTTGTACGAGTTGAAGCAGTATTTGTTTTAACAACTGTTGATGCAGATTCGCCACCTACAACACGTAAAGTTTGACCTGGTTGGATTACGCTAGAAGTAGAAATTCCATTTGCTGAAACTAATTGAGATAAACTCATACCAAATTTACGGCTAATTCCATATAATGTATCTCCTGCTTTAACTGTGTAGTATCCATTTGCAGTTGCTTTAGCAGTATTTGAAACTGATTTTGTGCTTACTGTTGTAGCTACTGTAGAGTTTGTTTGTTTTGATGGTGTGCCTAAAGATAATGATTGACCAGGACGAATCACTGATGAAGTTGATAAACCATTCACAGTTAATAATTGGTCCACACTTACACCAGCTTTACGGCTGATACCGTATAAGGTATCACCTGCTTGAACTGTATATTGTCCGCCAGCAGAAGAAGTTCTTTCTTCAATACCAGCAGCAATCGCAGTTGCAGTACCATTATCATATTTTGTTAATCCGTATTGTTCGATAATACGGTTTAATTTTGCGTAATATGCAGTATCTGTTGCATAACGTCCTGTTAAGTAACGTGTAGCATCTTGATAGCTGTTTGTGCGGCTCTTCCATGCACCTGAATAGAACAGTGGAGCACCTTTAATACCATTGATGATTTTATCTACATAGTCATCCATAGATTCTTTGTAAGAAGGATATTTTCTGAAGTTATCGTAAATACCATAGTATTTTTGCGCTCCAGCATCTTCTAATGTATACATGTTTACAGATTGACCGTTGTAGTTCCCTTTCACACCAAATAAGTTGTGGTTTGGTTCAGCAGATAGCGCACTAGTTCCCCATGCAGATTCTAACGCTGCCTGTGCGATCATTACTGAAGTATATACATCTTTACCTTCTGTAGCTTGTTGAGCTGCAGGAATAATTTTATTTAAGAATTGTTGAGCTGGTGATTGTACTTGATTTGAAGTTACTGTATATGCATGTGATTTTGGCGCAAGTACTAATCCTGCTACTGTCGTCGCTCCAACAACTGCAACTGTCTTCTGTAAGTTTTTATTTGCAGCCTTTAAAGCTTTCATTTGTTTTTCCTTTTTCAAACGTAAATATCTTTCGTGTTTTGTTTCTGTCATCCTTTTTTCCTCCATCTAAAAACT
>CAJZJY010000039.1 GCA_916050055.1 uncultured Streptococcus sp. | reverse complement strand
GTCGCTACTACCTCTGTTGCAGCAGCTTCAGTTGCAGAAACTGGTTGAAGTGTGCCAAAAAAGAAAGCCCCGATGATAACTGAACATGTACCAACAGTGAGCTTTCTAATAGAGAAGCGCTGTCTCTTCTCCATATTTTGACGATTATACATAATACCCCTCCTTAATATTATAAAAACGTTTCCATAAATAATTTTAGCACTATCTTTTAGGTGCTACTTGGACTTTTTTGCTCTTTACTAGTACTATTTTGCTATATTTAAAGCGCTTTCATAATTTCTTCAAGGAATTAGCAAAATTAAATCAAAAAGGCTCCTAGCAAACTTTGCTAGGAGTCTTCTTTTCGTTATTTTTGTCCCATATCTTTCACTTTCATAATACGAGTGATACTTGCTCTCTCGTTTTCTTCCAGCTTCATTTCGATAAAGTAAATCGTTTCTTCTAATTGTGGAATCAATCGATATTCAAGGGCGTTTACACGACGTCTTGTTTTCTCGATTTCATCTGCTAGCAGTTGACAAGTTTTTTCAATCTCCGTCAATTCTAGCAGTTCATTTAATACACTTGAGATTTGTTCTACAGAATCATCAATCTCACTGTTGGAGTTTAAGTAACCATATTTAAAGTCACTTTCCTCCGTTTCATCTTTCACAGTGAAATGCATTTCTGGAACGTAAACACTCATAATGTTCTTTTCTTGAAGATCCAAGGATACGCTTTGTGGTGGAATCGCCACAAGTTCTTCGATAAACGCTTCTTCCAACGTTGCTTTTGCAAGAACGAAGCTCTTCATCCCTTCCACAAGACGATTTTCAACCGCCTCACGTAACGCATTGTTTTTTCGAATTAGTTCGATGAACTGACGCATTAACTCATCTTGTTTATCTTTTAGGAGCTTATGCCCACGTTTTGAGACAACGAGACGATGTTTTAATTTCGTCAATTCCATACGAGTTGGTTTGACGTTCAATCGTGCCAAAGGAATCACTCCCCTTTCGGAAGAAATTCATCTAATAACTCGTCCTTGATACGTTTTAATTCCGTACGCGGTAAGATGGATAGTAATTCCCATCCTAAATCAAGTGTTTCTTGAATTGAACGGTTCTTGTAGAAGCCTTGTCCCACATATTCACGTTCGAAACGTTCAGTGAATTCTACATATTTCTTATCTGTTTTTGATAATGCAGATTCCCCTAATACAACTGCAAGTTCTTTGGCTTGTTTACCAGTTGCATAAGCCGCGAATAATTGGTTCATCGTTGGCGCGTGGTCCTTACGAGTCTTTCCTTCACCTGAACCTTTATCTTTTAGACGAGATAATGAAGGCAATACGTTAATTGGAGGTTGAATCCCTTGTTTATCAAGAGCACGGTCCAAAATAATCTGTCCTTCTGTAATATATCCTGTTAAGTCAGGGATTGGGTGAGTAATATCATCTTCAGGCATTGAAAGGATTGGAATTTGAGTTACAGATCCTGGTTTCCCAACGATACGTCCTGCACGTTCGTAGATTGTAGAAAGGTTTGTATATAAGTAACCTGGATATCCACGACGTCCTGGAACTTCACGACGAGCCGCTGAAATTTCACGAAGCGCTTCACAGTAGTTTGTCATGTCTGTCATGATAACAAGTACGTGCATTCCTTTTTCAAACGCTAAGTACTCAGCTGTTGTTAATGCGATTTTTGGAGTCGCAATACGTTCAATCGCTGGGTCGCTCGCTAAGTTTAGGAACATCACTGAACGGTCAATCGCCCCTGTCTTACGGAAGTCTTCCATGAAGTATTCCGCTTCGTCAAAGGTAATCCCCATTGCAGCAAATACTACCGCGAATTTTTCGTCACTGTTTAATACAGTCGCTTGACGCGCGATTTGGGCCGCTAACTCTTTGTGAGGAAGCCCTGAACCAGAGAATACTGGTAATTTTTGTCCACGAACAAGTGTGTTCAAGTGGTCAATGGCAGAAATCCCTGTTTGTATAAATTCATCCGGATAGTCACGAGAAACTGGGTTAATCGCTTGTCCGTTTACGTCTAAAGTCGCTTCTGGAAGGATTTCAGGACCATTATCCATCACGTTCCCCATTCCATCAAAAATACGACCAATCATGTCTTCAGATACGTTTAATGATAATGGTTTACCACGGAAACGTACTTTTGTATCACGAATGTTAATGCCGCTTGGTCCTTCAAAAATCTGAACCATCGCTTTATCTTCGTTTACTTCTAGTACTTGTCCATGACGTAATTCACCATTTTGTAATTGGATTTCAACCAACTCATCATATTTAACGCCTTCGACTTGTTCAACCATCATTAAAGGGCCAACAACTTCACTAATCGTACGATACTCTTTAAGCATGTGTCATCCCTCCACGTTGAATTGTTTTTTCGATATCTGCTTTGATTTGAGCTTTAATTTCTTCAAAGCGCGCAATCTCAGCTTCTGGAATATATTTAGAACGAGCAATACGGTCACGTACTTCTTCTGTTCCATCCATAATTTCCGCATAGTAAGAACCAAGTTTCATCGCATTACGCGCTTCTTTTTCGAACGTTAAGATGAGCTCTAACATACGATATTGTTTTTCACGTGATGTAAATGTATCGACATCGTCAAACGCGTTTTGTTGTAAGAAGTCTTCACGAAGAGATTTCGCGATTGTCATTGTTAAACGGTCACGTTCAGATAATGATTCAAGACCAACTAAACGAACGATTTCTTCTAAGCTTGCTTCTTCTTGTAATGTGTTCATTGCATGTTGAACAAATTCAGACCAGTTCGAATGCACATTCTCATCCATGTATTTACCCACTTCTGGGTCATACAATGAGTAAGACGTTAACCAGTTCATAGATGGGAAGTGACGTTTTTGCGCCAATGTTGCATCTAATCCCCAGAATACTTTGGCTACACGTAATGTATTTTGTGTTACTGGTTCGGATGTATCTCCCCCTGGAGGTGATACGGCACCGATTGCTGTAATAGTCCCTTCACGACCTTCGCTTCCTAATGTTTCAACACGTCCTGCACGTTCGTAGTATTCTGCGATACGGCTTCCTAAGTAAGCTGGGTAACCTTCGTCCCCTGGCATTTCTTCTAGACGTCCAGACATTTCACGAAGCGCTTCTGCCCAACGTGATGTTGAGTCTGCCATGATGGCTACGTTATATCCCATATCACGGAAGTATTCCGCAATCGTGATTCCTGTATAAATAGACGCTTCACGAGCCGCTACTGGCATGTTAGAAGTGTTTGCGATTAAGATCGTACGTTCCATAATCGATTCGCCAGTTGTTGGGTCAATCAATTCAGGAAATTCGTTCAATACGTCTGTCATTTCGTTTCCACGTTCACCACAACCTACGTACACTACGATATCCACGTCAGCCCATTTCGCAATTTGGTGTTGCACCACTGTTTTACCAGCTCCGAATGGTCCTGGTACAGCTGCTGCTCCCCCTTTTGTTACTGGGAAGAAAGTATCGATAACACGTTGCCCTGTTAACATTGGAACTTCAGTGTTTTTCTTTACTTTATATGGACGCCCACGACGTACTGGCCAACGTTGAATTAAGTTGAAATCACGTACGCCTGATTCTGTTTCGACTTGGTACACTGTATCTTCAATTTTGAAGTTTCCAGCTTCCACTTTTACTAATTTACCTTTCACACCGTAAGGCACCATGATTTTATGTTGTACAACTTTTGTTTCTTGTACATAACCAATAATGTCTCCGGCTTCGACTTCTTGACCAACTGATGCAGTAGGAATGAATTCCCACTCTTTTTCACGGTCAAGTGCATCCACGTTTGTTCCGCGGACTAAGAAGTCACTTTGTGATACTTCTTTAAATTTATTGAGGGGACGTTGAATCCCATCAAACATTTGAGATACAATCCCTGGCGCCAATTCAACAGATAATGCTTCCCCTGTTGTTTCGACGGGTTCTCCTGGTCCAATTCCTGAAGTTTCTTCATATACTTGAATGGATGCAATATCTTTACGCATTTCGATGATTTCACCGATAAGGCCTAGATGACCTACACGACAAATATCTTGAATATTCGCATCTTCCATTCCTTCAGCAGTCACAAGAGGACCTGATACTTTTACGATTCTTCCGATCTTCACTGAGGTACCTCCCTTAGTTTCGTGTATTGGTTGGTTATAAGATGTTTTGTCCAACCGCTTTTTCAACATTTTCTTGAATTCTTGATTTTCCAATTCCTAAAGACCCTTTATGGTTCGGAATGAGAATGATGGCTGGTGAAATTTCCGCATCATAACGACGAATCGTTTCCGGAATCTGACTAGCAATTGCTTCCGTTACATAAATGATGCCGACTTCCTCTTCACTAAGTTCATCAATCATCTTTCGTGCCGTTTGCGCATCGTGGCAAGGGAACACGTTAAATCCTAAAATTTTAAAAGGAAGGATGGAATCTTTGTCGCCAACTACGGCAATTTTATGAGACATAAACTGGTCGCATCCTTTCTCTTAATTGTTCTTCTGTAAACTCATTGTCCACACCGACCAATAATAGACGGAGGTTTTTGACTTCCATCTCAAGCGCATGAATATACGCTAGACTTGGCAGCGGCCCAAATGGTTCAAAAGTCGCTTCTTCTAGAATTTGATGAATCAATTCTTCTTTTAATAATTCCAATGCAAAGACTGGATGTTCTTCCTGTTCTAAAATCGCAACAAACTTGTCATAGTATGGAACATGACGATAAAGGTCAACAAGAGCCTCTGTGCCCTTTTCATGCACTTCGTCGATTAATAACGTCTTATCTACAGTACCTTCGCTAGACAATACCCCAATTAAGAATGAGCGTGATTGTTTTTGCTTTGTGGCACGAATTAATGTCGTGATGTTTTCCATATCAATCATAATGTTCACGATTTGATGGATGGCCTCTTGATTCATCGTACGGTCGATGAGTCGAAGATGTTTGAAATAGTAGCGATCCATAAATACATCGGCTGCTTCGAGGCGACCAAAGTTTTCAAAATCGGCATACGCTTCACGAACCCCTTCAATCATGATGTCTGGTACATCGAGAGAATCTTGAGTTTCGACTAATTGATTTAATGTGTCGAGGGAATAACGTCCTAACGGTACACATAAATGTTTTAAGTCTTTTCCTGAGAACTTCGATTTCAGAAGAACTTTTAAATTATGGTAAGTGTAACGAATCGAGAATACATCAAGGAGTGATGCATCCGGAATGAGTTCTAATACCTCATCATAGTTGCGCTTCAAATGGGCATCTAGGACTGGGTCGAACTGTCTTGATTCAAGAACTTCTTGTACATCTACCTCATAACTTGTCTTTTGCAAGGCTTCTAATGCTTGTTGTAAGGATTTAGATACGAGAATCCCATTCAATTGTTCCTTGGACAGTAATTGCTGTTCAAGAATACGAACGGTCGTATTCACTCCTGAATAGGCTAAATCATTCATTCCATCCCTCCTTACCCAATGAATGCTTTTCTAGCTAAGATAGGTGAATATTCTTCTTTTAAATCTTCAATTAATGCATCGAATAAATAGTTATATTCGATTCCTTCTTGTTTCAACACAAATCCTGCTTTCTTTGGAAGAGTCGCTTCGTCGATGTGAACGAAGGTAAATTGCGAAGTTAACGCATGTTTGTCTTCATCGCTTAAACGAGAAACGGTTTGTTCTCCAAAAGTAAGTGTTGTTTGTTGTTGTTTTGGTAATTTGCGAATAGCTGACTCGATAAAGAGACGTAATGTTTCCCCACTCCAGGTTGACATTACTTGTAGAACGTCCTCAAATACACTCTCAAGAAGTTCACGTTTGACGCGCAAGACTTCTTTTTTACTTGCGTTCAAAATAGTCTGTTGCTCTTTTTCGTATTGTGATTTTGCTTCTTGTTTTAATGCTGTTTTCTTCGCCATTTCTTGTTGCGAATATTGTGCATTCATTTGATTGATGCGTTCTTCTTGTTCTTTAGTAGCAACCTCAATTCGCTGCTTTGATTCTTTTTCTAAATCCGCTAGAATAAGTTGTTTTAGTTGCTCTAAATCTTTCAAGAATACCCCTCCTCTTAACCTTTGTTAATGATAATTAAGATAGAAGCAAGTAATCCTAAGATTGCGTAAGTTTCAACCATTGCGGCAAAGATAATCCCTTTAGTAGATTCTTCAGGTTTTTTCGCTAAGATTTGTACACCTGCTGCTGCTACTTTACCTTGGGCAATCCCTGAGAATAAACCAGTGAATGCGATTGGTAAAGCTGCCATGAATAAGTATAAACCAGCTGCTAAAGTCATTGAAGCTGACATGTTAATCATGATGAAGAAGGCAACGATGAATCCGTAGATCCCTTGTGTACCAGGTAATAGTTGTAAAATTAATGCTTGAACGAATTTTTCAGGTTGTTCTTTAATTAAGGCAGCAGCTGCTTCACCGGCAATCCCTACCCCTTTTGCTGATCCAATCCCTGAGAAGATAATGGCAATTGCCATCCCTAGAGCGGCAAAGATTTGCCCTCCACCATTTTCAGCGAAAAATGTTAACCAGTTTGTCATAATTATAATTCCTCCATTTATTCTGATTTCTGTTGTTTAATATCAACGTATTTTTCATATGTTTTGAACGGTTTTAATGCGTGTCCGCCGCCGTCGTAGAATTTACCAAAGAATTCAACGAACTGTAAACGTAAGCCGTGAACGTATGCTCCAAGGAATGAAAGGAAAATATTCAATCCTTGTAATGCTACGATTAAGAAGATTCCTGCTGTAAAGCGTGCAACTGGTGGAAGGAATCCTACCAACATATTGAACGCACTCGCGATACTTCCTCCTGATACAGCTAACGCCATTAAACGTGTATAACTCACGACGTCTGCTACGTATCCACTAATTCCGTACAAGTTATATAGACTGCTCGCCAAACCGCCCCACTTGTTCTCACTTGATAAGACAGTTACGACTACAATCGCAACGGCTGCGATAATCGCAATCGATGAACCAATTGTCGCAATCCAAGAAATATTGAGTACCATTGACCCTAAGACATAAAGAATGATTCCAGTAATAATGGCTAACCATCCAAGATGACTTGTATAGGCATCGGTATATGCTTTTTTCTTCAGATTTGAGTAAGCCCCTAGTGATAAGCCGACCATAATTTGAATAACCCCGAAGATAATCGATAAGATCATAATCGTGATTAAGTCTTTAGATAATGATAGCGGCTGGAATGGTAAATCCGCACCGAATGCTGATCCAAATACAATCCCCCAGATCATGACTGGGTAGCTGAGTAAGTGGAAGAACTTCAAGTTGCGGTTCATTGCTTTATCAAAATGGAAGAACTTCAACATAATGAATGTTCCCAACCACAGAAGTGCGCCATACCCAAAGTCTGCTGCCATCATCCCGAAGAAGACGAGATAGAATGGTGCTGTATAAGGCGTTGGGTCTAATTCACCATATTTTGGTAATCCATACATTTCTGTTAGATTTTCAAATGGTTGTAAGAAGGCATTGTTTTCTAAAACAGTTGGCACTTCTTCGTATTCTTCTTCAGCAATCTCTAGTGGTAAGAAGACATATTCGCCTTCTCCTAATTTTTCTTTCAGTTGACTTTCAACAGCCTCTGCTGCTTTTTGAGTCATCCACCCTTGAAGTACGAATACATGTTGTCCATTCACCAATTCATTTTTGGCTTGTTCTTTTTGCAATTCATTGTAGGTCACTTCCGAAGAAAGTTGTAACTGGCGAAGAAGGTCTTTTTCTTCTTGTAAGTCCTCTAATACTTTCTTCTTAGCATCCACAACTGCTTGTTGCGCTTTTAGATTTTTCTCTAATTCAACAGAAGGAGCTTCTTCAAATGCGTACCATACGATACTAAAGTGCGCTTTTGCTAACTCTTCTTTCGCAGCTTGTTGTGCTTTTCGTGGATATGTCACCAATAATCCGATTTCTTCACGTGTATGATACACTTCGTGAACCGAAATCAATTCACTCTGTTTTAATCCCTCTAAGTAAGCATTATCTGTCGCTTGAGGAATGGTTCCCATTTTTGTTTTGGTATATGGGTGTTTAAAGATATCTTTCGGATAGAAATCAAGCACACTCCATTTACGGAGTAACGCCTCTTTCTCACGAAGTTCTTTTAATTCCTCGTCTTTCTTACGAAGAGTTGTACGAATACTCTCTACATGTTCCACTAATGCATCAGCGTCCCATGATTGGACTTCCTTTTGTAAATCAGATAGTGTGAATTGCTCTTTTGGAGTTTTTAACTTTTGAATTAATGACGGTTGCTTTTGATTTTTTTCCACAAAAGTAATGGCCGCATGAATCCCTTCGAATTTCTGTTGAAGAGCGTTCATTTTCTCTGTATCCACTTCTTGTAAAGCGATGGAATTTTCGGTAAATAGTTCTTTCGCCTGTTCTAGCGAGGTTACTTCTAAAGATTGTAATTCTTGAATAGCATCCAATAGGTCATTTTGTTTGTCCGTTGGGGCAATCAACATCACCTTATTCATTTTAGCTATTGCCATATCTCTTCAACACCTCCTTCACAGTATCCTGAACTAAATCCTGTTTCAGATGATTGAAACGTTCTGTTAGAGTAGCAATCTCCGCTAATTCATCTTCTTTCACTTTCGCTTCGAACTCCGCTTTCTTTTGTTGATTTTTTTCTTTCAACTCAGCTTTGTAGACTTCTAACGATTGTTCCATATTCGATTTAGCTTCGTTCACTCGTTGATCTGTTGCTTCATGTGTTTGGGATAATTGTTCTTCGAATTTTTCCTTCAACGCTTTTGCTTCAGACTCAATGGCCAAAACAGAATTTAGAATCTCTTGACTCATGTGACACCTCCAATCCATTCGCTTTCACGAATAGTAAAATGCTTTCCTTACCATTATAAACTTTATTTTGCTTTCATTCAAACGTTAATTCCCCTTATTATCGGCCAAACTCAAACTTTATAAATAGGAAGAAACACAACTTTTTTAGAAAAAATTTTTCTTTTCTATTGCTTTTTAGAACATTTGTTCGTATAATGAATATGCAAACAAATGTTCGGGGGTATCGAAAATGGAACAACGCAAATCAACATTTACATCATTTATCAAACCATTAATCAATAAACTACAAGTCTCTCAAGAGGAATATGAAGAAAGAGATGTGTTCTTCAAACCAACTGTTATGCCACTAATTGACGTGGTTGAACAAATTCACCACAGCTTCTACTTCAAGAAACCAATCGTACTCCACTTCGAGAAATACGATAACGCTGGGAATTTAATTACATTCACGAAGAACGGTATGATTAAGAGCCCTATTCAATTGAATAACCACTTTGTATTTTTAGAAGAAGGATCTAATATCACTCATATCTTGAATGTGGATCAAATCGTTGCTTGCATGGAATTAGATTAAAGCTGCAATTACCATATATGGTAATTACCAAATATGGTAATGTTTATTTTTAAAATTGAATC
>CAJZJY010000038.1 GCA_916050055.1 uncultured Streptococcus sp. | reverse complement strand
CCCGCATCCCATCGAAACGCACTCTCCCCCGTCCCATCGAAAAAAATAAAATCTATTGATTCAAAGCCGTATCGTTGGCTTAAAAAAGCCCTCGGGGACTCTATAGTGAGAATAGTAAAGAGAAAGCAACCAATGCGAAATAGAGCCACAAGAGAATTTATTCTCCTGTGGCTCTTTGAGGCTTGGTAGGATTGAGACCTAGGCTCAATCCGATGCCTTTACTATCATCACTATGAAGATGTCCCCAGAGGGCGATTTAAGACAACGTCTTAACCATCATTTTCATTGAATCAATAGATTTTATTACAATTCTCTTCGTCCTTCGATGGCACGGAAGAGAGTCATTTCGTCTGCGTATTCGATGTCGCTGCCGACCGCTAGCCCATGAGCCAGACGCGTTACTTTAATGCCAGCTGGCTTGATGAGACGTGACAAGTACATGGCAGTCGCTTCACCTTCCGCTGTCGCATTAGTCGCGATGATAACCTCCTGGACTTCCGGGTCCTGCAACCTCGTAATCAACGACGTAATATTAATATCATCCGGCCCCGTCCCTTCCAGCGGAGACAACACCCCGTGAAGCACATGATAGAGCCCTTTATATTCCTTCATTCGCTCCATACTCATCACATCTCGGGCGTCTTCCACCACAAGAATCTTCGTACGGTCACGCGTAGTATCCGCACAAATTTCGCACGGATCTTCTTGCGTCACATTTCCACAAACGGAACACATATGCAGGTCACGCTTGCAGCTGATGAGCGAATTCGCAAAATTTAAGACGTCTTCTTCACGCATATCCATGCAGAAGAAGGCAAGTCGTGCAGCCGTCTTCGCACCAATTCCCGGCAGCTTCATAAAGCTATCCATCAATCGTGCAATCGGTTCTGGATAATGCATGCTCAAACCTCCAATCGATTAAAATCCTGGGATGTTTAATCCTTTTGTGAATTGACCCATTGTTTGGTCGTTGGCTTTTTCTGCTTGCGTTAACGCATCATTTGTCGCCATTAACACTAAGTCTTGTAATAATTCTACATCGTCTGGATCCACCGCTTCTGGTTTAATTTCCACGTTTAAGACTTGGCGTTTGCCGTTTACAGTCACTTTTACTAAATCACTTTGAGAAGTTCCTGTGTATTCTGTTTGGTTTAATTCTTCTTGAGCTTGCGCCATTTGTTTTTGCAATTTTTGCATTTGTTTCATCATGCCTTGCATATTTCCCATTCCACGCATATTTAATTCCTCCGTCTCTATTCTTCGATTTGCACGATGTCTTCCCCGAAGAGTTCAATCGTGTCGTTTACTTTTTGTTCAAATGCTTGTTCTTCTGGTGTGAGGGAATCTTCCACGGCCGGTTCTTCCGTCACGATGGAAACAGCTTCCTCTTCTTGGTTCTTCTTGCGTTCTTGTAAGAAATCCGCACGAATTTGTGGCCATTGATGTTGTGTCACTGCCACGAACGTCCCACTGTAGCCACCGAGGCGTTCCAGATGTTCTTGGATGACCTCACGGAATCCTGGTCTTGTTTCTGAAATGTCACACAAGTGGTCGTACGCAAATCCGAGGACGAATCCATTTGGACCCGCCGCATTCACCGTTGATTGGCTCAACAGCGCTTGTTCTTGCGGGTTCAAGCAACTGAGTAAGTCGCCCCACAAGTCGCGTACCTTCAACAAGTCTTCGCGGGTTGCTTCCGTCAAGATTTTTTGGATGGCCGTCGTATTTGGCTTAAAGGCCGCACGCGTCGGTCTTGGTGCCTGCGTTTTTGGTGCTTGTTGCGCTTGAGGTACGGCACCTTGTAACAATGCGTTCATTTGCTGCTGCATTTGCGCGATTTGTTGCTGCAACTGTTGCACTTCTTCGCTACTTGGCATTGCCGGTGCACCAGAACTGGTTCTTGGCGTCAATGTGTAAGGTTGCGCCATTTTAATCGTCAACACTTCCAGCGAAATCGTTGGTTTTGTCGTGAAGCGCATTTCTTGTTGCGTTTGATTTAACGCCTCTACAAAGCGGTATAAGAATTCCGGTTCCACTTCGTCTTTGAATTGAAGGAATCGCTCGCTACGACCGATTGCCTCGCCACTTTGTTTCGCGATGAGGAGGTCTCTAGCAAATTCCAACCATTCTTCCACAAGTCGGCTAGCTTCTTTCCCGATTTTGAAGAGTTGTTGTAATTTTTCAAGGGCTTCTTCAGCCTTCGTTTCTTGTAAGTCTTTCACGAAATCAATCATCAAGTCGTCTGTCAGACTTCCCGACACTTGAATCGCTTCGTCTAGCGTCACCTTGCCGTCGCCAAATGAAATCATCTGGTCGAGTAAACTCAAGGCATCACGCATCCCACCGTTGGCACATCTTGCCACCACGCTTAAGGCATCCGCTTCGTACGGGGTTCCTTCTTGGCCAAGGATATATGCCAAGCGGTCGATAATTTCTTGCGACGTAATGCGTCTAAAGTCAAAGCGTTGCGTACGCGAGATAATCGTCGCTGGAATCTTATGCGGTTCCGTCGTTGCGAGAATGAAGATGACCTTTTGAGGCGGTTCTTCTAAGGTTTTTAACAGTGCGTTGAAGGCTCCTGTTGAGAGCATATGCACTTCGTCGATAATATAAATTTTGTATTCGGCTTGCGTTGGTGCATAACGCGCCTTGTCACGAATATCACGGATTTCTTCGACACCATTGTTGCTGGCAGCATCGATTTCGATGACATCGCCAATCGTTCCGTTCGTGATTCCTTTACAGATGTCACATTCGTTACACGGCTCACCATTTGTTTGATTTGGACAGTTAATGGCCTTTGCAAACACCTTCGCGGCACTCGTTTTTCCTGTCCCACGAGGTCCTGTAAATAAGTAAGCATGACTCGTTTTGTGATTGCTAATCGCGTTCTTCAATGTATGCGTGACCGCACTTTGCCCGACCATATCATCGAACGTTTGAGGACGCCATTTTCGATATAATGCTTGATAAGCCATTTTACTTCCCTGCCTTTTTCAAAATTTTACAGTTCTATTCTAGTATAGATTTGCTAAAAATTCTACTGCCCGATTCGTTTCATCGGTGCTTTCGAATTCTTGATAAAGCGGCTCTCTTTGCCTGCTTGAGTGATGAGTGAGAGCTGGTGTTTTGCACGTGTACATGTGGTGTACAGCATCATCTGTTCTTTCATCGTATGGTACGCTTCATCTGTCGCGTTCCAAATGATCACTTCGTCGAACTCCATCCCTTTGGCTACTTGAATCGTCGTTAACACGAAGCGGCTGCCAAGCGACTCGCTGCTGTCTTCTAGAAGTGCAATGTCGTCTTGGTCGAGCTGTTGGTACAACGCTTTGGCCTCGTCCATCGTACGACAAAGAATTGCTGTCGTATGGTAGCCTTTTGGACTTTCTTCTAGTAACGTGTTTAAGCGCGCCATTTCTTGGCCTTCTTGTTCTAAGTATACAGACACATCTGCCCCTGAACGTGGGAACACATTTTTATCCAGCGGCCAGTTTAGAATGCCGTTAGCAAAACGTGAAATTTGCGCCGTACAACGGTAACTAATCGCTAAGTTGCGGTACGTTAACGAACGGTTTGCAAAAATCAAGTCCACGAGTTCTGGGTGTCGTTTTTCCAATGTGAAAATCGTTGTAGCCGTTGAGAACGATTGGAAGGTATCTCCCACTACCGTGAATTTCGCACGGAAATAATAGTTGGATAATGTTCCAAGCCATAAGAGTGACACGTCTTGCACTTCGTCGATGAAGAGGTGGCTGAAGCCTGTATAGTCACGAACTGGCGTCACGCGTGTTGCGACATATTGCAACAGACGGATTCCTTCTGCAGTAACTTGCATGCGGCTGCCTTCAATCTTCTTCAATGGAAGTGGCGCGTTGTCCGTCTTACCAAGTTCTTGGCGACGTGCTTTTGCTTCGGGCATCCATTTCACCACAAGAGCAGCAATATCCACAAATGCGAACATTTCCACTTGTTGCGTTACTTCTTGTACTTCCTTCTCGAACACTTTTTGTCCAAGCGCTTGGTAGTACTCTGTCTCGCTCTTTGTCTCCACGTCTTTCATCAACACTTCGATTTGCATCGCGTTCATTGATTCATAGACCGCTTTTGCCTTTTCAGACATAAAGAACTTCGTGAGACGGCGTTTCAACGTACGCTCTAGCACGGTTTGCATTTGCGTTAATTGTTGTTGCACCGGCAGTGCTGTATTCACGCTTTCGACGAGTTTTTGATAGTCTTTCATCGTAAATACGGCTTGCCCTTTAATTCCGATAGCACGGTATGGTAAATCTTTCGCCGATAAGCCTTCGATATTACGGTGTACAAGCGCAATCCACTCGCTGTCTGTCAAGTACACTTTGCGCGTTGGCACTTGGCTAAGCGTCGTTGTTTTATGCAAATACATTTTACGATAGAGCTCGATGGTATGTTGCGCTAATGTTTGTTGGTACAGCTCACTTCCCGTTAAGCTTGGAATCACATGTGAAACGTATTTGGCAAACAATTGGTTACGCGACAACAGAAGCATATCACTCATACGCTTGTCTTTTGCTTGGTACATCAAGTACGCAATGCGTTGTAGTAAAATCGTTGTCTTCCCACTTCCGGCACATCCATTCACGATGAACCAGTCTTTTGGATTTAAACGAATAATTTCATTTTGTTCTTTTTGAATCGTCGCCGTGATTCCTTCTAGGTGTCCGTCACGGTTTGTTGGTGCGCTTAAGGCATCCATCAATAATGATTCTTCATTTTCAATGTCATAAACAGATTTTAATTCACCCTTACGGATGACGATATCGCGTTTTAAGAAGGCCTGAGCTTTCTCGAAGCCATTTGGTGTTTCGTATTGAAGCTCTCCTAATGTTCCTTCGTAAAATAGGCTTGCGATTGGAGCTCGCCAGTCATACACTTGCACATTGTCGTCTTCGTCAAAGAAAGTTGCAGGTCCGATGTACATCTTCTCAACTCTCTCGTCTTTTTCAAATTGAACGTCAATTCTTCCAAAGTATGGAGATTCCAATTGGTTTTCTAATTGTTGTACTCCATACTGAATGGTATCTTGTCTAGCGATATCCAGGTCGCGCTCTTGCAATCGGTTTTTCTCGATCGCCACTTTTTGTTCCATTAAGTCTTGCACGATTTCTAAGTGCTGCACTTCTTCTTGGAAACTATGATTTTTCATGCGACTATTCTCCCTCCACTGGATACTCTTTTCATAAAAACAGGCTGAACCGTTGGTCCAGCCTGATTCTTCTTCTATGTACATACAGCACATAGCGAACGTTACTTATAGCTGCTTCCTTCCGGACCTGACTCGATTCATAAGTTCGCTATTGCCATACGGCCTAACGGCACGTACTATTATACAAAACTTCTCCTCGAAAAGCAAGCAGATTTTGCTTGAAAAAGAAATAAACGGAAACGCTCCACATAGAGAGTGCGGAAGGGGCTATCCCATGGGGTTTGGTGGTAGGATTTAGGGAGTGCTCCATACATCGTTCTCTCTTCTTTTTTCTTTCTCTACTTTAATAAGCTCACCCTTTCGGGTGTTGATTTCTTCGAATGCTTGCGGATTATTTTTATAATCGCTGTTACAGGGCACCGGTTCGAGCCTCCATGAGTCTCTCACCTTCGAAGCTTCAAACGAGAAGTACAGGACAAGTCCTTACTTCTCGTAATTCACATTCGATGCGATTCCCCGTTACTGCGATTATAAAATCCGCAAGCTTCTCCGAAATCAACGGGAAGAAAGAACATATCTGCTCCCTACCGCAAACGATGGGGTTTCGTACTTCTCTATGGTTTGTTTCTTTTTCAAGCGAATCTGCTTTGTTTTCTAACATAAAACCGTGCCGAGGGATGGCAAAAGAGACACTAAAAAAGATAGTCTCTCCAGAAGGAAAAACTATCTAAGATGTTCGCTTGTGCTTACCGGTTGTCGGCTTCTTTATTTTTCTTAGCATCCTCTGCTAGGTACATGATTGGAAGGAGGATAAAGATAAAATGGCTTGTGACTGCAGTGATCAACGCTACGCCTGTAAACATGTTTAGAATCAGGTGAAGGACAAGGGCTAACGCATTGACGACGAGCGCCACAATCATTAGGTCTTTTGTGAGTTGGTTTGTGTCTTGTTTTTTGATGTTGATTTTCATTTGAATCGCTCCTTAACTGTTTTCCTTGTCTTTATTAAATCATTTTAAGGAGTCGTACAACAGGCACTTTTGTCATTGCTTTACATTACTAAAGTCACGGTTAGATTGATTTCGAAGGACTACTATTATGAAGAGGTCCGAGAGGCTCCGCAGAAATCAACTCAAACAAAAAACAGCAAACCAGATTGATTTGCTGTTTGTTCTCTAAAATAATTTATGCTTTGGATGGTTTAGATAAGAAGAATAGGTAAACTCCAAAGGCTAATTTAATAATGGCATCGATATATGCGATGGTCACGAGAGAGCTTTGAGGAGAGAGATATCCGACCGCTGCATTGATCACGCATGCCAATCCTAGGAAAATCATTGATTTCCCATGAACGAAATAGTACGGGAAGAAATGAATTCCTGTTGCAAGAAGCGCGCCTAACCAGATAAGTCTCCAGTTTTCTGTTTCGAAGAATGGGCCACCTAATAACACTAATAAGATAAATAAAAGAATTACTGAGTATAAGGACACTTTTCGTTGGAAAGGTGTTGAAGGGCCGTCCGAAAACTTATGAAGGACTTTTTTATTCAGATTGATGGAAAAGAAGCTCACCATATAGCCGATACTGAAGACCTGCATATTAATGATTTGTTCTCCACCTACAACTGTCGCAAGTGCAATCACGAATGCGACTGCGATGAGCCATAAGCCACACGCCTTTTTGTAGTTAAATTCTAATGTTTCTCCTTTGTTATAACCTAAAAATGACATACGTATTCCTCCAGTTAACTTTGAAACTTTTAACAACATCCTCTATTCTACTCCTGTAAATATCGGATTTCAATCATCGCACTTTGTCGTTGCTTTGCATTTTTAAAGTCATGATTGTATCGATTTCGAAGGGGCTGCTATTATGAAGAAATCCGCAAAGTTCCGTAGAAATCAAAAAGAGCACAACCTCGTAATCGAAGCTGTGCTAGTCATTATTATAATAATGCTGTTAAAGCAGATGCTAGACCGAAGAAAATTCCTGGTGCGTTTGCAGCTGCTAGCGGGATGTCACGGTCTGGCTTGAAGAGTCCATAGTACACCCATAATGAGCAGTTCAATGCGGCAACGAGTGGTTGAATGAAGTCTCCTTTGTTTCCAGCTAAGTTATTCATAATTTGCGGAATATATGCTATATACATCGCCACAGACATACATGTTGCAATCCACCCTAAGACTTGTGTTTGTTTTTCTGATAATTTCATACTATCTGCTCCATTCCTTTTTCGAACTATGTAAAATAATATATAAAAAGAAAATGTTTTTCAAGAGTAGATAACCGTTTACAAGTATAAGTTTTTGTTAAGACCGTTAAAAAGCACAGCCTCTATTCGGAAAGCTGTGCTTGTTTTCGTTGTTTGTTGCGTTCGCGAAGGCCTTTGAAGAAGGTCTGCAAAATTTCTTTGCATTCGTCTTCCAAGATACCTTGCTCGACTTCGACTTGATGGTTGAACCGCTCGTCTTGAAGGAGGTTCATAAAGGTGCCGGCTGTTCCGGCTTTTGGGTCGAAGGCGCCGAATGTGACCTTTTTCAGACGCGCGAGAATCATCGCTCCGCTACACATCGGGCAAGGTTCCAAGGTCACGAAGAGTTCGCAGTCTTCGAGTCGCCAGCTTCCAAGGTGTTGGTTGGCTTGGCGAATCGCTTTGATTTCAGCGTGAAGGGTGGCGTCTTGTTCCTTTTCGCGTAAGTTATGGCCACGACCGATGATTTCACCATTCAAGACGACAACCGCCCCGATTGGCACTTCCGCTTGGTCATAGGCTTTCTGCGCTTCCTTCAACGCTTCCCTCATAAAGAATTCTTTTTCCTGAAGTTCCATGTTCTTACTGATAGACGCGCTTCGTCACGACTAGACTATGCGGTCTCTCAAACTCCTTATCTAAGTAGTCTTGGTACGTCCCTGGGGAAATAAATCCACGGACGCTTAAAATATCGGTTCCTGCTGCTCCGACAATCGTATCGGCTAGCAGTACGCAGTTAGTACTCATGACAAAATACGTCTTGAATTTTGAAGAGATAAATTTATACAAGCGGCCATCTGCTTCTTGTTTTAGCTTGTAGGCATACATCGGTTCTTCTTTGTCGATTCCAGGACGCTTAGGTTTCACGGTTTTTGGTGGATCCCAAGGCACTGTCAGCGACATCAGTTTGGCGATTTCCTTATCGACAGCTGCGAGTTGTTCTGGAGATAACGCCAGACCATATCCCAGTAAGGTCTTATGGTTTTCGCGTTTACAAAATTCAATGTATTTTTCACGGTCGGCACTAAAAAGAACCCCATCCCCCATCGCTCCAAACAGGCGCTCGGAATTCGTATCGTAGTTCCCGAATGAAATAATGCGTCCCTTATAACATAGGTCGACATGCCCGATTGCCCCAAATCCGTCTTTTGTGACGTGAATAAACATTTCTAAGTTTGGTTCTGCATTTTCTTTGGCACGGTCGTAAATTTCAGAAGCGGTTTCGCCTTCTCCGAGTTCCAACGCATCATTGATTTTTTGCAAAGTCACACGAGGAATAATCGCAGCCAGTACCAACGGCATCCCTCGACGCAAGCGTCTACGAAGGACTTTCTTTCCAACTTCGGCCTCGAAGAACCATCCGTCACGAATGTTACTAGTCCCAAGCCCGATGAAATAAAGCGCAAGGAAGAACATTTGTAAGTTGCCGTCGCCCCCAAGAGCCAGTAAAGTCGCTACCCCGACAACTGAGAGCCAAATGGTATCAATGAGCAAGCGCAGTCGCGGACGGATACCGTCTTTGACATAAATATAGTACGTTACGCCACTAGTGGCCGCTTTCATCACTTCGTTAAGCCCCATCAAGATACTGACAATCGCAATCGGAAGCGAGATAAAAAATTGATTTCCTGCTAAAAATCCGTAAAGGAAAAATTTAGCAACATTCAGCCATAATGGATCTTTTGCCGCCGCCTTACTAAACCAACGGAACAAGAAATTCCATAGTTCACGAGCCCATAAGAATGTTAAAAACAGACGTAACATCAATTCTGGGAAGCTTGGTCCGTAGATTAGGAGCAACACCCCAGCAATAAGGAATGCAATCCCTTCAATTAGGAGCTTTTTCCCTGTAATCCCTAGTTCACTAATTTTCTTCATAACTACACCTCTATTGATTTAATTCCTGCTTCAATTGCTCTAGAAGCGCCTTGCACCCGAGCGTCACATCGCGATACGTCGCATCAAAGTCCCCTGTATACCACGGATCGGCAATATCGCGCTGCACTCCTGCCACTTCAAGCAAGCGAGCCACCGTCGCATCCGATTTTCCATCGACAAACGAGTGGATATTACGCACATTCGACGCATCCATTCCCAAGATGTAGTCGGCATCCAGGTCGGTTTCATCCAACGTCCGTGACACAAGCCCTTTTGCGGAAATGCCGTGCTCCTCGA
>CAJZJY010000037.1 GCA_916050055.1 uncultured Streptococcus sp. | reverse complement strand
GTAGAATTTTATGGAGAAAGAAAGTAAAGGAGAGACTATGGTAACAACTTACGAAGCTGGAAATTATGATGTAGTTGTCGTCGGTGCAGGACATGCCGGCAGTGAAGCGGCGCTAGCGAGTGCACGTATGGGCGCAAAAACATTATTACTCACAATGAATTTAGAAATGGTGGCCTTCATGCCATGTAACCCATCTGTAGGGGGGCCTGCAAAAGGGGTTGTTGTGCGTGAAATCGACGCTCTTGGGGGCGAGATGGGTCGCAACATCGATAAAACGTATATTCAAATGCGTATGCTAAATACAGGGAAAGGCCCTGCCGTACGTGCCTTACGTGCGCAAGCGGATAAGCATTTATACGCGCAAGAAATGAAGAAGACAATCGAGAAGCAAGAAAACTTGGATTTACGTCAAGGGATTGCGGAAGAATTGATTGTTGAAGATGGCGTATGTAAAGGGGTTATCACGAATACAGGTGCCATCTACCGTTCAAAAGCGGTAGTCTTAACGGCCGGAACTTCTTCTCGTGGTCAAATTATTATCGGGGAATTGAAATATTCATCGGGTGCCAATAACTCACAACCATCGATTAAATTATCAGAGAACTTACTCGAATTAGGCTTTGAATTGGCGCGTTTCAAAACAGGGACTCCGCCACGTATCAAAGGCTCATCGATTGATTATAGTAAAACAGAAATTCAACCAGGGGACGATACGCCAAACTTATTTAGTTTCACTTCAAAAGACGAAGACTACCGCTACGACCAAATTCCTTGCTGGTTAACGTATACGAACGAACAAACGCATGAAACGATTCGTGAGAACTTACACCGTGCACCGATGTTTACAGGGATTGTCGAAGGGGTCGGCGCGCGTTACTGCCCATCGATTGAAGATAAAATCGTTCGTTTCAGCGACAAGCCCCGTCACCAAATTTTCTTAGAGCCAGAAGGGGAAAATACGGAGGAAGTGTATATTCAAGGGTTATCGACTTCGCTTCCAGAAGACGTGCAAATCAAGATGATTCGTAGCGTGGAAGGGTTGGAGAATGCGGAGATGATGCGTACGGGTTACGCCATCGAGTACGATGTGGTCGTGCCACACCAATTGAAGAATACATTTGAAACAAAAATCGTCCAAAACCTATTTACTGCCGGACAAATGAACGGTACGAGTGGATATGAAGAAGCGGCGGGGCAAGGGCTCTACGCTGGGATTAATGCCGTGCGTAAGATTCGCGGAGAAGAGCCATTTATTCTTGGCCGAAGTGATGCGTATATCGGCGTATTGGTGGATGATTTGGTCACAAAAGGAACGACAGAACCTTACCGTCTATTGACCTCTCGTGCGGAATATCGTCTCTTACTTCGTCATGACAATGCAGATTTACGTTTAACAGAAAAAGGACGCGAACTTGGACTGATTGACGACGAACGTTATGCCGAGTTCCAAGCAAAACAAGAAGCGATTGAAGCCGAAATCAAACGCATGCAATCGATTCGCTTGAAGCCAACTGCCGAATTACAAGCATTCTTGGCAGAAAAAGGATCTGCGGAATTGAAAGACGGCATCATTCTAAGCGATTTGTTGAAACGTCCAGAATTAAGCTATGACGAATTAGTAGGCTTTGCCGGCGAAACGGTAGAAGTCTCTCGTGAAGTGAAAGAACAAGTAGAAATCTCGATTAAATACGAAGGCTATATTGCCAAAGCGATTGAAAAAGTGGAGAAATTAAAACGTATGGAAGCCAAACGTATTCCAGCCAATATCGACTATGATGCGATTAATGGACTCGCGACCGAAGCGCGTCAACGTTTGAAATTAATTCAACCAGAAACAATTGCGCAAGCGAGCCGTATTAGTGGGGTGAACCCAGCCGACGTATCGATCTTGATGGTCTATATCGAACAAGGCAAGATCGCGAAAGTGCAAGAATAAGGAGGCGCGTATGAAACCAGAAGAATTTTATCAAAGACTCCAAGAAGTGCATGGGATTACATTATCAGATGTACAAAAGAAGCAGTTCGACCAATATTTCCATCTATTAGTGGAATGGAATGAGAAGATGAACTTGACGGCGATTACGGATGAAGAAGGCGTGTATTTGAAGCATTTCTATGATTCATTGGCGCTTGGATTCCACCACGAATTGACGGATCAAACGCTTTGCGACGTGGGTGCGGGTGCAGGATTTCCAAGTATTCCGCTAAAAATCGTCTTCCCAGACTTGAAGGTGACGATTGTGGATTCGTTGAATAAACGCATTACATTCTTGAATACATTAGTGGAGACACTTGGGTTAAAGGATGTGCAGTGTTTCCATGACCGCGCTGAAACCTTTGGGCAAAACAAGGATTTCCGTGCGTCGTTTGATGTGGTGACTGCTCGTGCCGTTGCTAAACTTAGTGTATTGAGTGAATTTTGTATGCCGCTCGTGAAAAAGCAGGGGTATTTCCTCGCGTTAAAAGCAGCGCATACGGAAGTCGAGTTGGAAGAAGCGAAAAAAGCCATCGCGATTCTTGGTGGGAAAGTAGAAGGGGATGTCTCTTTCGATTTGCCATATGAAGGCGGGAACCGTCATGTTGTCACAATTTTAAAGACGAAGGAAACACCGAATAAGTATCCAAGAAAACCGGGTCTTCCATTGAAGAAGCCGTTATAAGCGAAAACCTCCTAGAAATTTTCTAGGAGGTTTCTTGTTTTAGATTAGATAGTATTACGCATTAAATTTATTTAAGATACTTTCGATATTTTTGATTAGTACCGAAACAGAGCCGTCTGGATTGTTGATGAATTCAACCATTTCCTTGTTTTCGTAGATTTCACTTGGAATGGTAATTTCGATACCGTTGTCGAGTTTGAATTTTTGCTTGCTATATTTGCGTTCGTATTTTGGCACGTTCGTTACGGCGATTTTTTCTGGAACGCGTTCTTCGGTGATGGCCAACTGAGCGGCTTCGCGTGCGAGCGGTTTTTCCTCGAACACCTTGTCGAAGATGGCTGCGGCATCGATTTCGTCCTGTTCTTCAAGTTGGTGGAAGATGGCTTGTTGCGTCGTTGCTAGCGCTTTGTACGGTTCCTCGTCGTGTTTTTTCGCGATATGAGTGACCGTTTTTTTGATTTCTTTGATTTGTTCTTTCGTTGTGACAGGAACTGTGATTTCTAAGAATTTTTCAGAGAAATAAGCTGTCTTTTGGCCTTCGATTACCACTTTTTTCTCGATTAAGGTATAGTTTCCGTTCGATAAATCCACGATGAACGCTTCCGAAGGTTTTTGCGTCGCATTTGGCAAGATTGCGTGATTTTGTAAGATCGTATTGCTAACGGCTTCGCCTTCATAATCGACAAAGTGAGTGACTTTTGAACTGTAATCGAGGCGAATCATTCCAAAAAGTGTGCCACCTGTATCGCTTGTTCCTGTAAAGAATAAGTAGTCTGCTGGTCCAATTTCTTCTGCTGGAGCAATAAGAGCAAAGAGCTTATCGGATAACTGCTGCGTCTTTTCTAAGAAGGAAATCCCTTCGTCTGCAAGATACCCAAGAAGCGGTTCATCTGCTGCGAGTTGACCGATATGTGGGTCGCCTTTTTTGATTTTATCCACGAGTTTTGTAATATATTCAATGAGAAATGGATCGACCAGTTGCAGTGGGGCCTGTGATAAGAGTAAGTTTCCTGAATTTTTATCTAAAATATGTAAAACGGCTTCGTTAATGAGCATGAAAGTGCTCCTTTCCTATTTCATTCGATAGAAAATATTATATAATAGAAAAATAGATTTGTAATGAAAAATGAGGGGAGTGCGCCATGGCGGTTTTAACGAAGATAGAAACACCAGTAGGAACGATCATTGCATCCAGTGACGGGCAGTCGTTGACGGGATTATGGTTTGAAGGGCAAAAATACGAGTGCGTCTTTGTGGAAAATCCTGTATGGGACGATTCGTTGCCGTTGTGGAAGAATGTGAAAACGGCACTTGAGGACTATTTCCAAGGAGAAGGCGATGTAGTTTCGACCGTACCGATTGCATTCGTGGGGGGAACATCCTTCCAGAAAGCCGTATGGGACGTGTTAACAGAAATCCCCTATCAAACCGTGTGGACGTATAAAGAGGTGGCCGAACGTGTCGAGGAAAAACGAGGGCGAAAGACGTCTTCGCGTGCGGTGGGGACAGCCATCGGAAGAAATCCAATCAGTCTCTTTGTACCATGCCACCGCGTCGTAGCAACAACAGGAGCATTAACAGGCTATGCAGGAGGCGTGGAGCGAAAACGCGCGCTGCTTGCTCTTGAGGG
The DNA here is from genome assembly GCA_916050055.1 of uncultured Streptococcus sp. GTDB lineage: Bacteria > Bacillota > Bacilli > Lactobacillales > Aerococcaceae > Granulicatella. The sequence goes on along the minus strand of CAJZJY010000037.1, from coordinate 5,330 downwards.
GCATCGCATCACAAAAAACAAAGTGTCGAAAGGAGAAAGGCATGAAACTTAAAATTGCAAAGGTCATTGTATCGGCGTTTGTGGCGCTAATTGTGGCACAGGCACTGAACTTAACGACGCCATCTGCGGCAGCCATTATTGCGATTCTCAGTGTCATGGATACGAAGAAAGTTTCGCTTGCGGCAACAGGGCAAAGGCTCGCGGCAGCCGTTTTGGCGCTTGTAATCGGAATGGGGATATTCGCTGTTTTTGGATTTGACGTGACGAGTTTCGGGTTGTATCTTCTTTGCTACATTCCTTTAGCGTATCTTTTAAAAGTGGATATCGGCGTGGCTCCGAGTACCGTCCTTGTGATTCACCTTTGGACGCAGCAACAACTCACTTTTAGCCTCTTCGTCAATGAACTCTTGCTTGTCACCATTGGGGCTGGCGTGGCAATTTTACTGAACTGGTATATGCCGTCGTATCGCCAAGAAATCGAACGTGTCCGAGAAGAAATTGAAGATAAAATGCGAGAGGTTCTCTTGAAAATGTCGGGATTCCTGACGATTGGAAATGGAAAAAATGATGGCGAAGTGCTTCAGTTGTTGAAGGAAAAGCTGAGCGAGGCACGCTCGTATGTACGACTTGAAGAGGAAAATCATTTAACTAAACAAGTGACTTACGATTATCAATATTTCGAAATGCGCCGCGATCAAAGCAAGCTCTTGGAAATCATGGCTGCTAACTTAAACGAGTTCCGCTGGGACGGGGAAGAGATGGCGATTCTGTCGGAGATGTTTAAACAGACCGCACAGCAGTTAGCAGAACAAAATACGGCGAGTCAGTTAATTGATGAGATTGAAGACTTGTTGGAACAATTTCGTGAGCGACCACTGCCACAAACGCGTCGTGAGTTCGAAAAACGTGCGCAATTGTATCAGCTATTACGCGATTTGAAACGATTTGTACAATTGAAAGTCGATTTCTTCCAAACGTATGGTGTTCATTATTTCAAGAAGGTCGGAGAAAAGGAATAGGCCTTATTGCTCTTTGAATATAGGGCAGGAATTTATCCGACGTTGGCTTTTCAAAACAAACGATTCGAACAATTCATCTTTAACCTTGTTTTTCTATGAGAAAGACAAGGTTTTTTATGTATTTACGCGGATATACTAGAGCTGACACTAAATTAGGAGGATAAATTATGGAAGGAAAAGGGTTAGCAGAGGTTGTCCATTTAGCAAAGGAGGATGAAGAGGAAGCAATCACCGAATTATTGCGGCGTTTTGACCCATTGATTATGAGCATTCATCACCATTATTTTTTTCATGAAATGGATCAAGACGATTTTGCGCAAGAGGCTCGTATCATGATGCTTCGGGCGGTGCATAAGTACGATGAGAATCATGCCGTCTCATTTGCTGGCTATTACCAGCGCTGCTTGAAAAATCTAGCAGTGGAGTGCCTGCGTAGGGAACATCGGCAGCGGCTCATTCCACACGAGTTAGTCGTTCGCGGGGAAAAGGCGGAACTTGCATTGCTCTCGGCATCGGTAGATTCGTGCGAACGGCAAGTGCTTTTGCATGAAGAGGCGGAGGAATATTTCCACCACCTTTCCCGCTTTGAAAGAGATGTGTTTTTAGGAGTATTGGATGGTGCGACCTTTGAGGAGATGGCGGACCATTTCGATAAATCGGTCACGTCCATCAAGGGAGCTCACAAGCGGTGCAAGAAGAAATTCAAAGACTATATTGGAGAAGGGTGATGTTAAAAGTAGATAAATTTATTTTGCTAGTTATTTTTAATGCTATGACTACCAATCTGAAACGGTTTGTAGTACAATAGCTCGTGGCGATTTTTTTGCCGATGAGGTTCGAAACCATCCCTCAATAAAAAACTAGGAGGCAGTAACATGCAAAATAAAAAAACAAAATTGATTGTGATTAACGCAATCGTCGCAGCGCTTTATGTGGTCGTTACATCATTAACAGCATTTATGTCATTTGGAAATATTCAATTCCGTATCGCAGAAATGCTAAACCACTTATTCGCTTTTGACAAAAAATACGGAATCGGTGTGGTTGCCGGTGTATTACTTGTCAACTCAGTATTTATGTCAGCGTCTGGTCTAGGTTGGTATGACTTAGTATTCGGATTAGGACATTCTATTGTTTCATTCGCTATCAGCGCATTGATCTTCAAATCAGTGAAAGACGTTAAAACACGTATGTTTGTTTTAGCAGGTGTCTTCAGTGTGATGATTTTCTTAGTAGCGATTGAATTGAACTTAGCGCTAGAATTACCATTCTGGTTAAGCTATGGTGAAACATTCTTTGGTGAAATCGTCGTATTATTAGCGGGTATTCCGTTGATGACGGCATTAAACAAAGCCATCGATTTGAAAAAATTAATCAATGATTAATCAACAGACGTCCGAGCACGATGCTTGGGCGTTTTTTGATTGCAAGAACTCACTATTTTATGTAGAGTTAAGAGGAGACCTAAAGGAGGAATACAAATGGAGTTATTAAGCATTCCAGTAGGACGTTTGGAAGAAAATGTCTACTTTTTAATTGATGAGAATAAAGAAACAGTGATTTTTGACCCAGGTGCACAAGCCGAGGATATTAAAGAGCTAATTAAAGAAGAAGGATTGAAGCCAGTTGCGATTGTGTTAACGCATGCGCACGGAGACCATATCGGAGCCGTTGACGCGCTTCGTGAAGAGTACAATATTCCAATGTATATGAACGAGTTGGAAAAAGTATTTTTACACGATCCTGAATTGAATCGCTCATACTACTCTGGCGAAAATATTACAGTGAAGCCAGCGGACGGTTATTTCCCTAAAGAAATGGGCAAATGGAAAATCGGAAGCTTTGAACCAGAATTAGCGCATATTCCAGGACACTCACCTGGTGGAACCATCTTTATTTTTAGAGAAAATGGATTCGTTATTGGTGGAGACGTGATGTTTAAAGGCAGCGTTGGACGTAGTGATTTCCCATACGGAAGCCATAAAGAGTTAATGGAAGGCATCCATAAATATTTATTGCCATTACCTGCTGAAACAGTGATTTTCCCAGGACACGGGGAACCAACAACGCTAAAAGATGAAATTGCGACAAACCCATTCTTAAATGGCGCAACAAGATAAGAGGCGAAATTATGATTTTTGATACGCATACGCATTTAAATGTATCTGCGTTTGAAGGAGAAGAAAAAGAAGTCATCGCGCGTGCAAAGGAACTAGCAGTGACGCGTTTTGCGGTGGTGGGATTCGATACGGACACGATTACGAGAAGTCTGGAGCTTAGCGAAGAGTTCAAAGAAGTGGTTTCGATTATCGGATGGCATCCAACAGAAGCCTACCAGTACAATATTGAAATCGAAGAATGGCTACAGGAACGCTTGACGCATCCACAAGTGGTTGCGATGGGGGAAATGGGTCTGGATTATTATTGGAAAGATTCAACGCCCGAGGAACAAGATAAGGTGTTCCGTCGCCAAATCGCGATTGCTAAAGAAATGAAATTACCGATTGTGATTCATAACCGTGATGCGACTGAAGATTGCTACAAGATTTTAAAAGAAGAAGGCATTCAAGATATCGGGGGCATTATGCATAGTTATAATGGGGACGTGGAATTTATGAAGCGTTTCTTGGATTTAGGCATGCATATTTCCTTTAGCGGTGTGACGACGTTTAAAAATGCACCGCAAGTCCGTGAATGTGCAAAATTAGTCCCATTCGACCGTATGTTAGTGGAAACCGATGCGCCGTATTTAGCGCCCGTGCCTTACCGTGGAAAGAGAAACGAACCTGGCTATACGCGCTATGTGGTTGAAACGATTGCCAAAGAACGCGGCCTTTCTTGGGAAGAAGTGGCAGCTCAAACGACACAAAATGCCATCAAGCTATTCCGCATGGAAGAAAGAGGCTTGCTATGAATCCAGTCATTGTCGTAGAAGGACGAGACGATACAAGACGATTGAGAGAAATCTATCCGGATATCGAAACGATTGAAACAAACGGTTCTGCGATTGACGAAGAAACAATTGCGCTCATTCAAAAGGCGCTACAAACGCGTGAAGTGATTGTATTTACGGACCCTGATTATCCAGGAACTCGGATTCGAAATATTATCCAAGAGCGCGTACCTGGAGTGAAGCATGCCTTTATCGAACGTGAAGAAGCCGTCAGAAAAGACAATCATAAGAGTCTTGGGGTGGAACACGCGAGTACCGCATCTATTCAGCGAGCACTCGAATCGGTGCATGAGATTTCAACAGAAACAGGAGAGCCAGTGATTTCGCAATCAACACTGATGGCGCTTGGGTTTATCGGACGACCAGATTCAGCAACGAGACGTCAAAAGGTGGCGGATTTTCTAAAAATTGGCCATACGAATGGAAAACAGTTCGCGAAAAGATTACAATTATTTGGTATTACAGAAGAACAATTAAGGGCGGCATTTGAGGCTGTCTTAGAAAATGAGGACAAACATGAATGAAATAAAGGATATCGCGACGCCGAAAAGAACGCGCGAGATTATGGAACGTCATGGGCTAACGGTAAAGAAGAGTCTAGGGCAAAACTTCCTGATTGAACCGAATATTTTAACGCGTATGCTAGAAGTGGCGGGAGTCGATAAAACAACAAACGTCATTGAAATCGGACCAGGGATTGGTGCGTTGACCGAACGTCTAGCAAGAGAAGCTAAACAAGTGCTGGCGTTTGAAATCGATGGCCGTTTATTGCCCGTGCTCGATGAAACATTGGCCTCATATGATAATGTAACGGTCGTTCATAGCGACATTTTGGACGTCGACTTAGAGCAAGTGATTGGAGAGCATTTCGACATCAACGAGCCGTTATTAGTGGTGGCCAATTTACCGTACTATATTACAACGCCAATCATTATGAACTTATTGGAATCGAAATTGCCAATCGATGGGTTTGCGATGATGATGCAAAAAGAAGTGGCGCAACGAATGACGGCTGAGCCAAATTCGAAGGCGTATGGATCGCTAACGATTGCAATTCAATATTTCTGTGAAGCGAGCATTGGATTTATCGTGCCGAAGACGGTCTTCAATCCAGCTCCGAATGTGGATTCTGCGATTTTGGTGTTAAAACGTCGCGAAAAACCACTCGTGGAAGTGAAAGACGAAGCGCAATTCTTCGCGCTCATGAAAAACAGTTTCGTGCAACGCCGTAAGACGCTATGGAATAATTTAGCCAAAGCCTATGTTGGAAATAGCCATACAAAAGAAAGCTTAGCCGCTGCGCTAGAAGCTGCAGGTATTGACCCATCTAGACGTGCAGAAACACTGACGATTGAAGA